>NZ_UBIZ01000393.1:0-3036 GCF_900465275.1 Parafrankia sp. Ea1.12
GTGGGGTGGAGCGGGGTGTCTTGGGGGTCCACCCCACCGCTCCCACTCCGGGCTCGGGGGCGGTAAGCGCTCCGTAGGGAGGCTGGTATAAATCGCCGCAAACCAGGTTGATACACGACAGTCAGGCGGCGAAAAAGGGAACAAATGACCCCTCGCCCGGGTACGGACGACCGGGCCGCAGCCCACGGCCACAACCGCAACGGCGGCCATCACCGACCAGTCCTCCCGGACCCCCCCTTATGGATGTCACACTCGTGGGGGAGTGCTCCGCGTCAGGATGATGTCCGGGCTGTTCCGGGGTTGCTTCCGGGGGCGGCGTCCAGGGCGGCGACGGTGCCCCCGCGCACGACATCCCCGCACCGGGGGCGACGACCGGGACACGCGATCCGAAGGAGGCCCGCACCGTGGTGACGGAGCCGGGAGTACTGCGCTGGCGCGACCCGGCGGGCGAGATCGATCATCTGTCCGAGGTCGCCGACCGGATCGGCCGCTCGGTGGAGACCGTCATCGACGGCAAGTCGGATGTGGTCCGCACGGCTCTGGTGGTCCTGTTCGCCGAGGGGCACCTCCTCATCGAGGACGTGCCAGGCGTCGGCAAGACCATGCTCGCCAAGGCCCTCGCCCGCTCGATCGACGCACGGGTGCGGCGGATCCAGTTCACTCCGGACCTGCTCCCCAGCGACGTGACCGGCGTCAGCGTCTACAACCAGGGCACCCGCGACTTCGAGTTCCGGCCGGGCCCGGTGTTCGCGAACATCGTGGTCGGCGACGAGATCAACCGGGCCGAGCCCAAGGCCCAGTCGGCCCTCCTGGAATGCATGGAGGAGCAGCAGGTGACCGTGGACGGTGTCACCTACCGCCTCGAGGCCCCGTTCATGGTCGTCGCCACCCAGAACCCGATCGAGATGGACGGCACCCGGGCGCTCCCCGAGGCCCAGCGCGACCGCTTCACCGCCCGGGTCTCGATGGGCTATCCCTCGCCCGGCGCCGAGCTGGCGATGCTCGACAACCACGGCCAGAGCGACCCGCTGACCAACGTCGTCCCGGTCACCACCGCGGCCGAGGTCGCCAAGCTGGCGAACGCGGTGCGCTCGGTGCACGTCTCCGGCGAGGTCCGCCAGTACATCGTCGACCTGGTCGGAGCCACCCGGCGGCACCCGGAGATCACGCTGGGCGCGTCCCCGCGGGCCACGCTGCACCTGATCCGTACGGCCCGGGCGCACGCCGCGGTCAGCCGGCGCGGCTATGTGCTCCCGGACGACGTCCAGGCGGTCGCCGGCCCGGTGCTGGCGCACCGCCTGCTGCTGCATCCTGAGATCATGCTGTCGGGTGAGCCGACGAACGACATCGCGGCCCGGATCGTGACCGACCTGATCGCCCGGATCCCGATCGCCCGGCAGGACCCGGCACGTCCCTCGCGACGTGGCCGTTAGAGACACGTGCGCGACTTCCTCGCTGCGGTACGCGGGCTGACGGTCCGCGGCCGCTCGTTCCTCGCCGCGGGCGGGGCGTGCGTGGCCTCGGCAGCGGTCATCGGCGAGCAGGACCTCCTCGCGGTCGGTGCCCTGCTTGTCGCGCTGCCGCTGTTCGCGGCCGGGTTCGTCGCGCGGACCCGCTACCGGCTGGCCTGCACCCGCCGGTTGGAGCCGCCGCGGGTCACCGCGGGCGACACCGTCTCGGTACGGATCCGGCTGGACAACGTCTCCCGGCTGCCGTCCTCGGTGCTGCTCGTCGAGGACACGACCCCCAACCTCGGCCTCCGCGCGCGCTTCGTGGTGGACCAGATCGAGCCGGGCGGCTCCCGTGACCTCTCCTACCCGCTGCGCGCCGGGGTCCGCGGCCGGTACCAGGTCGGCCCGCTCACGATCCGGCTGACCGACCCGTTCGGCCTGTGCGAGCTGGAGCGCAGCTTCCGGGGGCGGGACGAGCTGATCGTCGCGCCCGCCCTGGAGCGCCTGCCGCTGACGCCGCTGGTCGGTTCGTCCTCGCTGAACAACGAGGTACGCCGCTCGTCGGCACGGGCGGGTGAGGACGATTCCACCACACGGCCGTACCGCTCCGGCGACGATCTGCGCAAGGTGCACTGGAAGACCACGGCCCGGCTGGGTGAGCTGATGGTGCGCCGCGACGAGCGGCCGCTGACCGGCGCCGCCACCGTGCTGCTCGACACCCGGCACACGGCCTGGCCCGAGATGGACCGGGACGACCCCTTCTCCTGGGCGGTCGGCGCGGCCGGCTCGATCGCGGTCAACCTCGCCCGCAGCGGCTACGGCGTCCGGCTGATCGCCGACACCGGTGTCGCGGCGACCGGTCCCGGCAACGCCGTGGGCGCGCTGCTCGACGAGCTGGCGGTCATCGCGCCGACCCCGTCGGCCACCCTCAGCCCGGCGCTGGCCAGTCTGCGCTCGGCTGAGCACTCCGGCATGGTCGTCGTCGTGCTCGGACGCACCGACCAGGCGACGGCCTCGATGATCGCGGGTGCCCGGCCGCGCAACGCCCCGGCCATCGCGGTGCTGGTGGATCTCGCCGGCTGGGGCGCCTCCCCGGCGGCCGGGGGCGACCTGGAGGTCACCCGGCACACCCTGACCAGGCACGGCTGGACCGTCCTGGTCGCGGGTGCCGGGGCCCGCCTCGCCGACACCTGGCCGCAGATCTTCCGTCCGGGCGCGTCGGCCGGGCGCCGGTTCGCCGTCGGGAACGCCGTCGGCGGCATGGCGCGGGTGTCGTACGGGTCCGTGTCGGGCACCGGTCCGGCCGCCCACGCGGGGTCCGCCCCCCGCGCGGAGCACGACGCCTCCGCCCGCCGGGCCGGCGCGGCGCCGAACGGCGGCTCGCTCCACGGCGGCTCGCTCCACGGCGGCTCCCCCCACTACAGCTCGCCCAACGGCAGCTCGCCCAACGGCGGTTCGGCCAACGGCGGTTCGGGCCACAGCGGCTCCCCCAACGGCGGCTCGGTCGGCGGCTCGCACGGTCGGGACGCCCGCCGCGCCGCGGCGGGCGTCCCGACCGTGCGAGCCGCCGAGGGTGGGGCGGACC
>NZ_UBIZ01000364.1:0-76812 GCF_900465275.1 Parafrankia sp. Ea1.12
GGTGAGGCGACCACCGCCCGCGGTGGTCGCCTCACCGCCGAGGAGGTAGATCCGGCCGTCGCATCCCGTGGTGGCCGCGACATGGGCGAGCGGCGCCGGAAGGTCGGCGGCGGTCTCCCAGGTGCGCAGCGGGCCGGCGATGTGGGGCAGCGGCGGGCAGGCGCCGGCCGCGCCCGCGGACGGCTGTGGGGACGTGCTGGCCGGGCTTGTGGGACTGGGCGTACCGGTCGTGGGCGTACCGGTCGGCAGGGCCTCGGCGCCCGGCGCGAGCAGCGCCGGTGTCGCCAGAGCCGCCGCCAGCGCGGTGCTCAGGACCAACGCGCGTGAGGCGCATCTGCGGGACGTTCGTGACCAACTCATGGGTTCCCCCTCCGCGGCCCCGGCTGGGACCGGACCACTGGGTGGACGGGCGTGGGCGACCACCACCGCGAGTGCTGGCGCGCGGCGGCGGTCGGTGCTCGAGGGTCTCGGTCGAGGTCTGGGTCGAGGCCATGCCGGTGGTAGCGATGGGCACGCACTGTCTTCCCGCTGCTTCACAGAGTAGTCATCGCTGTGGGTGACATCGCTGGGTCACCCGGTCGAGGTGTCCATGGCAGCGGTGCCGTCGGTCGCCCGGCTGCCGGCCCTCACCTGCTTCGCCGCACCTCGCCGGGCCGGGCCGTCGCCGGGCCGTCGCCGGGTCCAGACGCTCCGCGGCCGTCACCGGGTGTCGGTGACCTGACCAGGGCAGGGCCGGCGCACACCCGTAGTCTTGCTCCGCGGGACGCCGTCCGGCCGTCGCCGGACCGGCATGGCGGTGGCCCGCCCACGTACCGGCGCCGGGTGGCGCCGGTGCCCGCGTCGCGATCCGCGGGCCGGCCTCGGGACGGGTCGGCACGCGGCGGAGCAGCAGGGGATCGGGGCGAAGCCATGGTGAGCGACCGCAGTCTGAAGACCTTGAACGCCACGCACAGGCGCCTGATGAGACTGACCCGCGGCCGGCTCGGATGGCGGGCCGGCGGCATGCCCGTCCTGGAGCTCACCACGACCGGGCGGCGCAGCGGCCGGGCACACACCGTCATGCTCACCTCCCCGCTGCGGGATGGCGACGCCATCGTCCTGGTGGCGTCGCGGGCCGGCGACGACCGACATCCCGACTGGTACCTGAACATCTGCGCCACCGCGGACGTCGAGGTCCGGGTCAGGGGCGGGTCGTGGCGGCCGATGCGCGCGCGGGTGGCGACACCGCCGGAACGGGAGCGGCTGTGGCCCCGCGTGGTGGCGGACAGCCGCTGGTACGAGAGCTATCAGGCCAAGTCGAAGCGGGTGATCCCGCTCGTCCTGCTCGAGCCGCGCTGATGCGGCCCGGCGCCCGGGACGCGGGCTGGAGCCTGGCCGACGTGCCGGACCAGCGGGGACGGACCGCCGTCGTCACCGGTGCGAACAGCGGCATCGGCTTCGAGGCGGCGAAGGTGCTCGCCGAGCGCGGCGCGACCGTCATCCTGGCCTGCCGCGAGCCGGCCCGGGCCGAGCAGGCCGCGGCACGCATCCGAACCGCCGCGCCGCGGGCGGACGTCCACGTCGAGCCGCTCGACCTGATCTCGATGACCTCCGTGCGCGCGGCCGCCGAACGGATCCGGGCCGCCCACCCGCGGCTTGACCTGCTCGTCAACAACGCCGGGGTGATGCTGCCCCCACCCGGCCCGAGCGGCGACGGGCTCGGCGGCGACGGCATCGAGCCGACGTTCGGGGTCAACCACCTGGGGCACTTCGCGCTGACGGGCCTGCTGCTCGACCGCATCCTGGCGACTCCGCACTCGCGGATCGTCACGGTCAGCAGCCTCGCCCACCTGGTCGGCCGCCTCGACCTCGAGCAGCTGCGCCGCCTCCCGCCGCGCGCTGACCGACCGGGGGACATCCGACCGGTGGTCGTGCCCGACCAGCGCGCCGGGTCGCCGTCCGAGCCGCTCTCAGCGTCGCCGTCCGGGCCGCGTGCACCCGCGCGCGGGGAGCGTGACAGCGCCGCCCTGGACAGCGCCGTCAGGGACGGCGGGCGCCCGGCCCACCAGCGGCTGCGGCGCTCGCCGGGCATGCCTGGCATGGGTCGGCGGCTGCCCCGGCAGCGCCTGCCGTATCCGACATCCAAGCTGGCGAACCTGATGTTCACCTTCGAGTTACAGCGCCGGCTCGCGGCCACCGGAGCGTCGACGATCGCGGTGGCCGCGCACCCGGGAATCGCCCGGACCGGGCTCACCCGCAACCTCATGCCCCCGGCGCGGGTGTTCATGGGCCTGCGCCTGGCGCCGCTGATGTCGTGGCTGGTCCAGGACCCGGAGATCGGCGCGCTCGCCACCGTCCGAGCCGCCCTCGACCCTGCGGCGCGCGCCGGTGACTACTACGGGCCGGCGGGCCTCTTCCACAGCACGGGCCTGCCCGTCGCCGTGCGCTCCAGTGCCCGCTCGCGCGACACCCACCTGCAGCACCGGCTGTGGGTGGAGTCCGAGCGGCTCACCGGGGTCAGCTACGACTTCCACCGCAGTCTCGAACGGCCGTCGCCGTCGCGGGCCTGACGGGCCTCAAAGGCCGAGGCCGAGGCTGAGGTCGCCGAGGATCAGTATCGACCCGACGAACACCACGAGAGCGCCGACCGCGGCCCCGATCGCGCCGACGAGGTCGAACGTCCCGATCCGGTGGTGCCACCGGCGGTACGGCGGTTGATCAACCAAGGGTTCTTCGTGAAGTTGTTCGTCGGTGGTGACGGCGGCGTGGAGCGGGCGACACGGGCCGAGCTGTTCGCGGCGTTGCTGGCGGAGGTCGGCGGTGGAGGTGATTGCCGCGTTGCGGAGCGAGGCGTCCGGCAATGTGGTGGCCGAGGAAGTACTGGATACCTCGGGCGAGCGGTCTGTCGGCCCTGGGGCTCGGGCCGGCGTGCGGCCTTCGGAGGTGTTCGAACGTATGTGCGATGACGGCGTGGAAAGTCCGTGGTCACCAGGGATTCCCGAGGATGGGAATGGTGTACGCAATGATCTTGTGGTACCCCGGGTGGGATTCGAACCCACACTGTCGGTGGTTTGAGCACCGTCTCTCTGCCGTTGGAGTACCGGGGCCTGCCTGGTCCGCGCGGGGAGAACCGATGCGGAACCTCTCGTGGACGACTCTAGCCGGGTAGGGTGCGATTCGACCTCCCGGCCCGGTCAGATTACGGGCCGGCCGGTCGCAGCCCGCGTCAGCCACCCGAACGTGACGACCGCACAATCCAGGAGTTCAACTCGATGAGCCAGCCTTCCTCGACGCCGCGTCGGGTGTTGATCGCTGAGGACGAAGCGTTGATCCGGCTGGACCTCAGGGAGATGCTCCAGGAAGAGGGCTACGAGGTCGTCGGTGAGGCGGGGGACGGCGAGACCGCTGTGGCCCTCGCGGGGAAGCTGCGCCCCGACCTCGTGATCCTGGACGTCAAGATGCCGAAGATGGACGGCATCGACGCGGGCGCGCGGATCGCCAAGGAGCGCATCGCCCCGGTGGTCATCCTCACCGCGTTCAGTCAGCGCGAGCTCGTGGAGCGGGCGCGCGAGGCGGGGGCCATGGCGTACGTGGTCAAGCCGTTCCAGAAGAAGGACCTGCTCCCGACCATCGAGATGGCGATGAGCCGGTTCACCGAGATCGTCAGCCTCGAGGCCGAGGTCGAGGATCTGCAGGGGCGCCTGGAGGCTCGCAAGATCATTGAGCGGGCGAAGGGCGTACTGCAGACCGAGCACGGGATGACCGAGCCGGACGCGTTCCGCTGGATCCAGCGGACGTCGATGAACCAGCGCCGGACGATGCGCGCCGTCGCGGAGGCTGTGCTCTCCGGTGAGGCGCTGCCCAGCTCGTGAGCCCGCGCGACCCGGACCCGGACCCGGACCCGGGCCCGGACCCGGCCACCAGGCCGGAGCGGGCCACCGGTTCGGACGCGGCTACCGGGCCGGAGCCGGCAACGGGTCCCGCCCAGGTCACCGATCCGGATTCGGGCCCGGAGCCCGCGGCGGGCCGGAATCCAGCAGGCGGTTCAGCGCCCGCGGCGGGCTCGGAGCCGGCGCGGCCGGCTGCCGGGGTGACACTCGCCGGGTGGGTGCGTCCGGTGTCGCGGGCGGTGCCGTCCGCCGCGCGCCGGCTGGACCACTGGGCCCGCAGGTCGGCGCGTGACACCCGGGGGCGGGTCGTTCTCGCCGCGGTGCTGGTGCTGGTGCTCGCTGTCCCCACCGGGCTCGGCCTGGGGCTCGCCGCGGTGCTGGACGGTGCTGGTTCTGGAGCGTCGGCGACGAAGGTCGCCACGATCGGCGTGATGGCGCCCCTGTCGGGGGGCTCGGCCGACGCGGGCGTGAGTGTGCGCGACGCGGTCACCCTCGCGGTCGAGGAGGCCAACCGGCAGGGGGCCGTCCCGGGCTGGAAGCTCGAGGTGGCCGCCCACGACGACCTCGCCCGCCCCGACGGCGGCGCGGCCGGGGCGGATCTGTTCGCCGACGACAGCCGGGTGATCGGGGTCGTCGGCCCGCTCAGCTCCAGCGTGGCGATGGTGTCCCTGGACAGGCTGAGCAGCGTGGGCATCCCGGTGATCTCGCCGTCCAACGCGGAGCCGACGCTGACGGCGCCGGAGAGCGCGTCGAACACCCGCCCGTATCCCACGTACTTCCGGCTCAGCGGCACCGACGAACTGCTCGCCCAGGTGACGGCCGACTATGCCGTGAACACGCTGGGGCGCTCGCGGATCAGTGTCGTCGACGGCGGCCCGGACTACGGCACGATCACGCTCGCGGAGCGGTTCGCCCGGCACGCGCGGGCCGCGGGGGCGACCGTGCCGACGGTGCACCGGGTCGACGGCGCGTCGACCGCCGGCGAGCAGGTCCGCGAGACGGCGAAGGCCATCCAGGACGAGGCACCCGATCTGGTGTACCTGGCGACGGGTGCCGGCTTCGCCGGCGAGCTGCGTGGAGCGCTCGCGGACGAGGGGGTGGCCGTCCAGGTGATGGGCGCGGACGGCCTGCTCGACCGCGACTACGTGGAGCGCTCGGACTCCGCGGCGGACGGTGACGTCGTCGCGGACCTGTCGGTGCCGCTGTCACGCCTCCCGGCGGCCGGGGCGTTCGTGGCGGCCTACTCGGAGCGGTTCGGCGGGCCAACGGTGGGCGCGGACGGGCTCCTGCCCGACGGGACGTCCATTGAGCCGGAGCCGGAACCAGAGCCGGCGCCGACGGCTTCCGGCGCTCCGGGTCACGCCACGGCCACGTCCGCGTCCGTGGACCCGAGCCACACGTCCGGTTCCGCGTCCGCGGCCGACGAGGCGGGCGCGAGCAGATCCGGCGCGAGCGAGGCCGGTACGGCGAGCCCCTCGGAGCGTGAGCTGGAGGTGCGCCGCGCCCGGGACGCCGCCCTGGCGGATCTGCGGGAGGCGGCGATCCCGCCGGTGGCGGCCTACGCCTACGACGCCGCGCGGGCGCTGATCCGGGCGGCGGCGGCGGTCCTGCCCGGCCGGACGGAGGTGGACATGGCGACCCGCCAGGCGCTGGTCCGCGCGGTCGGTGCCGGGGACTTCGCCGGAGTCACCGGCCAGGTCGCCTTCGACACGAAGGGCGACGTCATCGATCCGCGCGTGGTGCTGTACTCGGTGCTCGGTGGAAACTTCGTCCCGTTGCAGGTCGACTCGCCCTGATTGCTTCCCGCGACGTCTGGGTGCCAAAGCACGTCTAGTACCACGTGAAGTCACGACACTCTTACTTTCAGCTTTCATCGCTCGGGTGGAGCCGCTAGGTTTCCGCTGCGCGGAGCGCGCCCGCGCGCCGGTGGAAAGCAGCGGAAGGACGTGGCATGACGGGCAGCCCACGCACCCCTCGACCCAGGACCAGACGGGCCGGGGTCCTGCGGCCGGTCGCCGGGGTGGTCGCGGGCCTGGCGATGGTCGGCGCGGCGTTGACCGCCTGCGGCGGTGGTGACTCGAACGAGGCCGGTACCAAGGAGTTCCTCATCGGCTTCCAGGGGCCGCTGTCCGGGGAGAACCAGCAGCTCGGCATCAACGCCTACAACGGCGTGCTGACCGCCGTCGACCTGGCCAACCGCACCGGCGGCCTGCCGTTCACCCTGCGGATCGTCGCCTCCGACGACCAGGGCGTGCCCGAGCAGGGGCCGACCGCCGCCCAGAAGCTCATCGACAACCCGGACGTCGTCGCGGTCGTCGGCCCGGTGTTCTCCGCGCCGACGAAGGCCAGCGAGCCGCTGTACAGCCAGACAGGCCTGCTGTCGGTCAGCCCGTCGGCGACCGCCCCGGCGCTCACCGACCTCGGGTTCACCAGCTTCTACCGGGTGATCGCGCCGGACACCGTGCAGGGCGCCGGCGCCGCCGAGTACCTCGCCAAGGTCGTGAAGGCCAAGCGCGTCTACTCGCTGGACGACCGCAGCGAGTACGGCACCGGCCTCTCCGGCGCCGTCGAGCGCGGCCTGAAGCAGGCGGGCGTCGCCTACACCCACGACGGGATCAACCCGACGAAGGACTACACCTCCCAGGCGACGAAGATCATGGCGGACGGCGCCGACGCCGTCTACTACTCCGGGTACTACTCCGACTTCGCGCTCCTCACGAAGGCGCTGCGCAGCAAGGGGTACGACGGGGCGATCCTCAGCGGCGACGGCTCGAACGACGACCAGTACATCCGCCAGGCCGGCGCGGCGAACGCCGAGGGCACGCTCATCACCTGCCCCTGCTCGGACGCCAACACCGACCCGGCCGCCACCGGCTTCGTCAGCGAGTACAAGAAGGTCAACAGCGGCCTGAAGCCGGGCACGTACTCCGGCGAGGCCTACGACGCCACCAACGCCATCATCTCGGTGCTGCGCAAGCTCGGGACCGGCGCCAGCCGCGAGTCGGTGCTCGCCGACTTCGGCTCGGTCGACTTCCCCGGGGTGACCAAGCGGATCCGCTTCGAGCGCAACGGTGACGTCCAGGGCTCGACCGTCTACGTGTACCAGGTTAAGGACGGCCAGCGCGTGGTGCTCGGGCCGGTCAGCTCGCTCGTCAAGCCGTGACCGGCCGGCGAGCACCTTCCCGGCGGGTGGGGCATGGGCTCGGCTGAGCAGATCAGCCAGCTCACGATCGACGGTCTCATGGTGGGCGCGCTCTACGCGGTGATCGCCCTGGGGTACACGCTCGTCTACGGGGTTCTGCAGCTGATCAACTTCGCGCACAGCGAGGTGTTCATGCTCGGCGCGTTCGGCGGGCTCTTCGCCAGCCGGGCGCTGGTCCCGGCGGGCGCCACCCCGTCCGGTCTCACGTCGGCCGGGCTGGTGCTGTTCGGGCTGGTGGCAGGCGCGCTGGCCGGCGCCGCGGCCGCGTACGCGCTGGAACGCTGCGCCTACCGGCCGCTGCGCCGTCGCGGCGCGCCCCGGCTCGCCTACCTGATCAGCGCGATCGGGGCCTCGCTGTTCGCCTTCAACCTGGCCGGCAAGGAGTTCGGCCGGCAGAGCATCCCGGTGCCCGACCTGTTCACCAACGGGACCGTGGTGACGGTGCTCGGCGCGGAGATCTCCACGCAGTCGCTGGTCATCGCCTGCACGGCGCTGGCGATGCTGCTCGCCGTGGACCACCTCGTGGCCGGAACCCGGCTGGGGCAGTCCGTGCGCGCGGTGGCCCAGGACGCCGAGTGCGCCGGCCTGATGGGCGTGGACGTCCAGAAGGTCATCGTCGTGACGTTCGTGCTCGGCGGGCTGCTGGCTGGCGCGGGCGGGTTCCTCTACGCGATGACCTTCAACGCCTCGTACGCGATGGGGTTCGTCCCGGGGATCAAGGCCTTCACCGCGGCGGTGCTCGGCGGGATCGGCAACGTGCGCGGCGCGGTCCTCGGCGGGCTGCTGCTCGGCCTGGTCGAGAGCTTCGGCGGCTACCTGTTCGACGCCTCCTACAAGAACGTCATCGCCTTCACGGTGCTGGTGCTGGTGCTGCTGGTGCGCCCGTCCGGTCTGCTCGGGACCAGGCTGGGGCGGCCGGCGTGAAGCTCCGCCGGCCCGCGCCGCGGCGGTCGCCCGCGGTCCGGTCGCATTCCGTCCGGGCACGGAAGGCCCAGTCGCGGCGGGCCCAGCTGCGAGAACTGCGGTCGCGGATGGCCCGGCCGGGGGCGGCCCGGCCGGGGGGTGTGCCCTGGCCGGTCGTGGCCAGGTCGCCGGCGGCCCGGCGGCTGGGTGCCTGCCTGTTCCTGGCCGTGATCGCCGCGGTGGTGACGGGCCCGTCCGGGGACGCCGACCGCCCACTGGCGGGGATCGAAGGCTCGTTCACGCCCGCGCGGGCGGCCGGGTTCGCTGCCGGGGGACTCGCGCTGTGGGCGCTGTCGATCGGTGCCGACCGGCTGACGACCCGGCTCCGGTCCGCCGGCCACGGCGCCGCGCTGGGCGGCGGTCGCCTGGCCGCGCTGGGCGGCGGGGCGTGGGTGGCGCCGGCCGGTGCCGCGTGGGCGTCGTTCCGCCGGGGCCGTTGGGCGGCATTCCGCCGGGGCCGGTGGTCGGCGCCGGCGGGCAACCTGGCGCTGCTCGCCGTCGCCGTGGCGGTCCCGCCGCTGCTGTCCACGGCGGCCCAGCAGGCGCTGGTGAGCGAGATCGGGATCTACGCCCTGCTCGCCCTCGGCCTGAACGTCGTCGTCGGCTACGCCGGACTGCTCGATCTCGGCTACATCGCCTTCTTCGCGATCGGCGCCTACACCACGGCCTACGTGACGTCCGCGGACGCGATGCCCTGGCACGCGCCCTGGCAGGTCAACCCGTTCTTCGCGCTACCCGTCGCACTGGTCGTGGCGGCCGTCGCGGGTGTCGTCCTGGGCGGCCCCACGCTGCGCCTGCGCGGGGACTACCTGGCCATCGTCACCCTCGGGTTCGGCGAGATCGTCCAGTTGCTCGCGAACAACGCCGACGGCGTCACCGGCGGCCCGCGCGGCGTGTTCGGCCTGCCGCCGCTGTCGGTCGACCTGCCGGGTGTGCACTACTCCTGGGGCCTGAGGCCGTTGCCCTACTACTACCTCCTCGTCGTCCTGATCGTGCTCGTCATGGTGGTCTTCGGCCGGTGGGAGCGCTCCCGGACCGGCCGGGCCTGGACGGCGATCCGCCAGGACGAGGTGGCCGCCGAGGCCACGGGCGTGGCGACGATGCGGATGAAGCTGCTGGCCTTCGCCGTCGGCGCGTCCGTGTCGGGCTTCGCCGGCGTGGTCCTGGCGACCAAGCAGTTCTTCAACCCGCAGACGTTCGGCCTGCAGTCCTCCCTCCTCGTGCTGACCATCGTGATCTTCGGTGGTATGGGCTCGCGGCTCGGCGTGGTGCTCGGGGCGCTGGTCCTGCAGGGGACGGCCTTCCTCCTGCGTGACACGGTCCCGCCCGCGGACCGCTACATCTACTTCGGCGCAGTGGTGATCCTGATGATGATCTTCCGTCCGCAGGGCCTGCTGCCGCCGCGGGGCCCGCGGGCACCCGCCAGCCCCGGCCCGGCCGCCGCCCCGGAGCGCCCGGCGGTTCCCACCGAGCGCGCCGGAGCCCCGGGACCAGCCGGGCCCGCAGCGTCGACCGAGGCGGCGCGGTGACCGGCCGGCCCATCCCCGGCCCGCGGCCGTCGACGACCCTCGGGCCGGTCCTGGACGTCCGCGACGTCACCCTGCGCTTCGGCGGGCTGACCAGCCTGGACGGCGTCTCGCTGCGCCAGGACCGGGGAAGCGTGCTGGCCGTCATCGGCCCGAACGGGGCCGGGAAGACGTCCCTGTTCAACTGCCTGACCGGTGCCTACCGGCCGCAGCGGGGCAGCGCGCGCTTCTGGCCCGCGGATGACGGCGTCGAGCTGGTCGGGCGGTCCCCGCACCGGGTCGCGCGGCTCGGCGTGGCCCGGACGTTCCAGAACATCCGCCTGTTTCCCGAGATGTCGGCGGTGGAGAACGTGCAGGTCGGCGTCGAGGTGCGGGCCCGGACGGGGGCGCTGCGCGGGCTGCTGCCGACCAGGGCCGTGCGGCGGGAGGAACGGGAGACCCTCGACCGCTGCCATGAGCTGCTCGACTTCGTCGGGCTGGGCCACCGTGCCGAGCGGCCGGCGGCCGCCCTGGCCTACGGGGAGCAGCGACGGCTGGAGATCGCCCGCGCGCTCGGCACGTCCCCCTCGCTGCTTCTGCTCGACGAGCCGGCCGCCGGTGCCACCGCCGCGGAGCGCACGGACCTCGTCACGCTCATCCACGCCATCGCGGGGCGGGGGATCTCGGTGCTCCTCATCGAGCACGACATCCGGTTGGTGGCCGCCGTCGCCCGCGCGATCGTCGTGCTCAACTTCGGCCGGGTGATCGCCGCGGGACGTCCCGACGAGGTTCGGGCCGACCCCGCCGTCGTCGAGGCCTACCTCGGCGAACCGGACGAGAGGCGGGACGGGCCGTGACACCGGAGGGGAACCCCCTCGACGGATCGCCACTCGAGAACATCGCGCCGCTGGAGAACATCTCGCCGCTGGAGAACATCTCGCCGGTCGACAGCACGCCGCCGACCGGGAGCATGCCGCCGACCGGGAGTGCCTCACAGGTCGGGAGTGCACCGCAGGCCGGGAGCGTCTCGGCGTTCAGGAGCACGATTCCGGCCGGGACGTTGGTCGACCTGACCGTTCCCGAGCGACCGCTGTTGGACGTGCGCGACGCCGAGGTGGCCTACGGAGCCGTAACCGCGCTGCGGGGGATCTCGCTGCGGGTGGACCCGGGCGAGGTGGTGGCCCTGCTCGGCGCGAACGGAGCCGGGAAGACCACCACCCTGCGGATGATCTCCGGACTCCTCCCGCCCGCTCGCGGCTCGGTCTGGTTCGACGGCGCCCGCCTGGCTGGCACCGGCAGCGGCACCGGGCTCGGCGGCACTGGCACCGGCGGCGGTACCAGTGGGAACTGCGGCGCCGGTGCCTGGTCCGACGGCACGCGGGACTCGCCGGGGCTGCCGGTGCACCGGGTAGCCGCGCTCGGCATCAGCCATGTGCCCGAGGGACGGCGGATCTTCCCGGCGATGACGGTGGCCGAGAACCTCGCGATGGGCGCCTACACCGACCGCCGCCGGGCCTGGAGCCGTGCCGGCCGCGACGCCCGCCGAGAAGCCCGCCGGGACGTCCGCCGTGGCCTCGACCGCGTGCACGCGCTGTTCCCACGCCTCGCCGAGCGGGACCGCCAGCCCGCGGGCACGCTCTCCGGCGGGGAGCAGCAGATGCTGGCGATCGGGCGGGCGCTGATGGCCCGGCCCCGGCTGGTCCTGCTGGACGAGCCCTCTCTCGGGCTGGCCCCGAAACTGGTCGCGACGATCTTCGAAGTGATCGAGGAGATCAACGCGGACGGGGTGACCGTCCTGCTGGTGGAGCAGAACGCGGCGGCGGCGCTGCGGATCGCGCACCGGGGCTACGTCCTGGACACCGGCCAGGTGGCACTCGCGGGCAGTGCTGACGAGCTGGCCCGCGACCCCCGGGTGCGCGACGCCTACCTGGGCAGCCCGAGCGATTCCGACGCCGTGGCACCCTAGATCCCGACGCCGTGGCACCGAAGTGGCACCGGTGCCGGGGATGTAGCTCGCGGGGCCTGTGGCCGGCGCTTTGGCGAATGCCCGGGGTGGACTTTGGTGCCGTCCGAACCTTCCCCGTGCCCGGCGTTTTCTACTCGTCCGCCCCGGGCGTCCACCTGCAGTCGACGGTAGCAGGGCGGCTGCGCGCGCCGTTCACCGCGTACCGGTCACGGCTTGCGGTCCGCGTCGCCCGATCCCGGCGCCGGGATCTTCCCGCCGGCCGGTGGGCGGTCGCGCAGCATGCAGGTCAGCCGGCAGGTGCACACCGCCCGGCCGGCCTCGTCAGTGACCCGGATGTCGTAGGTGGCCAGCGTCGACCCCCCGTGCACCTGAGTCGCGACCGCCGTCACGACGCCGTCGGTGACCGCGCGGTGGTGGGTGGCGTTGATCTCGATCCCGACGGCGACCCGGTCGGCCCCGGCCGAGAGCATCGAGGCGACCGAGCCGACGGTCTCCGCGAGCGCCACCGAGGCACCGCCGTGCAGCAGGCCGTAGGGCTGGCGGTTGCCGGCGACCGGCATCGTGGCGACCACGCGCTGCGCGCTCGCCTCCGTCAGCACGATCCCCAGGCGTTCGCCGAGCTCGCCGCGGTGCTCGTTGAGCTCATTGAGCATGTTGATCTGATCGTCCGTACTCGTCGCCGTTCTGGACACGTCGAGCACATTAGTTCAATTCCTCATTGGTCATCGGGCGCGGTCGGCGCGTCCGGCACAGGCACGGGGCTGGGGCTGGCCAGGGCGGTGCAGGGCCTGCGCACGCCGCCGGCTCGACCGCGCGGCCGCCGCGGGCCACGGCCGATCATGGAGTTCCGCGGAACCTCGGAACTCCCACAGACCGCGACCACCACGAACAGCTCGGCGTAGGGCTCGCGGCGCGTCCCGGTTGTATCTCCTCCTGGCCCTCCGCCGGACATGCGCGGACCTGTCGTACCCACGGCCTAGACTCGCCGCGTGCCTGCGACTACCTCGTCCCCGTCCAGCAGCTCGTCGGCGGCCAGCCGTGCGTCGGCGTCCGCGGACCGTCCCCGGCTGCTGCTGCTCGACGGGCACTCGCTGGCCTACCGCGCCTTCTTCGCGCTCCCGGTGGAGAACTTCTCGACCAGCACCGGCCAGCCGACGAACGCCGTCTACGGCTTCACCTCGATGCTGATCAACGTCCTGCGCGACGAGAAGCCCACGCATGTCGCCGTCGCGTGGGATCTGCCGACCCCGACGTTCCGGCACACGCAGTACGCCGAGTACAAGGCCGGTCGCTCGGAGACGCCGGCGGACTTCGTCGGCCAGGTCGCGCTGATCCACCAGGTCTGCGACGCGCTGGCGGTGCCCGGGGTGAGCGCCGCCGGGTACGAGGCCGACGACGTGATCGCCACCCTCGCCACCCAGGCGTCCGCGGAGGGGATGGACGTCCTGGTCGTGACCGGCGACCGCGACGCGCTGCAGCTGGTGAACGAGCGGGTGACGGTGCTGATGACCCGCAAGGGCATCAGCGACATGACGCGTTTCACCCCCGACGAGGTGCAGGCCAAGTACGGCCTGTCCCCGGTGCAGTACCCCGACTTCGCCGCGCTGCGCGGCGACCCGTCCGACAACCTGCCCTCGGTGCCCGGGGTGGGGGAGAAGACGGCCACCAAGTGGATCCAGCAGTTCGGCTCGCTGGCCGAGCTGGTCGACCGGGCCGACGAGATCGGTGGCAAGACCGGCGCGTCGCTGCGGGAGCACCTGTCCAACGTCATCCGTAACCGTTCGCTGACCGAGCTGGCCCGTGAGGTGCCGCTGGAACTGACGCCGGCAGACCTGCGCCTGCACCCCTGGGATCGCGAGGCCGTCCACCAGCTCTTCGACACGCTGCAGTTCCGGGTGCTGCGGGAGCGGCTGTACGCGGCGCTGTCGGTGGCGCCGCCGGCCGCCGACGAGGGCTTCGAGATCGAGCTGAGCATGCTCGGGCCGGACGAACTCGCCTCGTGGCTCGCCGAGCACGCCTCCGGCGCCGGCCGCACGGGCCTGCACCTGCGCGGCACCTGGGGCCGGGGTACCGGGGTGATCGTCTCGGTGGCCCTCGCCGCCGCCGACGGCGCCGCCGCCTGGATCGACCCGACCCAGCTCACCGCTGGCGACTCCGCGGCGCTCGGCAACTGGCTGGCCGACCCGGACAGGGCGAAGGCCGGCCACGACCTCAAGGGCCCGATGCTGGCGCTGGCCGAGGCCGGTTTCACCCTGGCCGGTGTCACCAGCGACACCGCGCTCGCGGCCTACCTGGCGCTGCCCGGCCAGCGCTCCTTCGACCTCGCCGACCTGGCCCTGCGCTACCTGCACCGCGAACTGAAGTCGGACGCCCCGAGCAACGGCCAGCTCACCCTCGACGGTTCCGGCGAGGCCGACGAGGCGGAGGCCGACGCGATCCGCGCCCGGGCCGCGCTCGAGCTGGCCGACGCCCTCGACGGCGACCTGGAGCGCAGGTCCGCGGCCCGCCTGCTGCGGGAGATGGAACTCCCGCTGGTGACCGTCCTGGCGACGATGGAGCGCGCGGGCATCGCGGCCGACGAGGATCACCTCCTCGAGCTGCAGAAGCACTACGGCGGTGAGGTGTCCGACGTCGCCGCACAGGCGCACGGCATCGTCGGGCGCACCTTCAACCTCGGCTCGCCCAAGCAGCTCCAGCAGATCCTGTTCGACGAGCTCGCGCTCCCGAAGACCAAGCGCATCAAGACCGGCTACACGACCGACGCCGACGCGCTGGCGTGGCTGGCCACCCAGTCCGACCACCCGCTGATCCCCGTGCTGCTGCACCACCGCGACGTCGCCCGGCTCAAGACCGTCGTCGACTCACTCATCCCGATGATCGACGACGCCGGCCGGATCCACACCACGTTCAACCAGATGATCGCGGCGACCGGCCGGCTGTCGTCCACCGACCCGAACCTGCAGAACATCCCGATCCGCACCCCGCAGGGCCGGCAGATCCGGCAGGCGTTCGTGGTCGGCCAGGGGTACGAGACACTGCTGACGGCCGACTACTCGCAGATCGAGATGCGGCTGATGGCGCACCTGTCCGGTGATGCCGGCCTCATCGAGGCGTTCGCATCGGGCGAGGACCTCCATTCCTTCGTGGCCGCGCAGGCGTTCGGGCTGCCGGTCTCCGAGGTCGATCCCGAGCTGCGCCGGCGTATCAAGGCGATGTCCTACGGGCTGGCCTACGGCCTGTCCGCCTTCGGGCTCGCCGGCCAACTCGGAATCGCCCCCGATGAGGCACGCGAGCAGATGGACGCCTATTTCGCCCGTTTCGGTGGCGTCCGGGACTTTCTGCGCGGGGTCGTCGACCAGGCCCGCCGTGATGGTTACACCGAGACCATCATGGGCCGCCGCCGTTACCTGCCCGATCTGACCAGCGACAACACCCAGCGCCGGCAGATGGCCGAGCGGATGGCGCTGAACGCCCCCATCCAGGGATCGGCGGCCGACATCATCAAGATCGCGATGTTGGGCGTGGGTCGGGCGCTGCGCTCGCGTGACCTGAGCTCCAGGCTGCTGCTTCAGGTGCACGACGAACTCGTCCTGGAGATCGCCCCCGGCGAGCGGGCTGAGGTCGAGGCGCTGGTCCGAGCCGAGATGGGTAGCGCGTACGAGATGTCCGTGCCGCTCGAGGTGAGCGTCGGCGCCGGCCGGACCTGGGACGAAGCCGGTCACTGACACCAGCGACCGGAGCCTGGCTTCCCTGGTTTCCGCCTCTTTTCCGCCTTTCCGGCGATGGAGTCGACAATCCCAGCCGTGGTCATCGTCGTCGGCGTTGAATCATCCGGAATTCACGCCGCCTGTCCGAAATGTGGTTGGTAAAGCGTCGTCGCGGACGTTAGATTCATTCGGTTTTTGGTTATGTTCTGACTACGTCAGGTCTCTGTCGTCCGCGCGGGTGGTCCGGCGCGCCCGGGCCCCGTCGGCCACTGGCCGCCACAACGGTGCCGGTCAGCGCCCAGCGCCGGGGACCTGCCGCGGCCAGGGAGAGGGGGACGGGTCGTGACCAGCGGTCCCGTAGTCGTCGACCGCCGCCGCCTGCTAGTGGTCCTCACCGTCGGGATGGTGGGGTTCTTCCTGTTGGTCCTGACCGTCCCCGGATCCCCGGGGCGGCTGCGTGCCGGGACGTGGATCGCACTGGCCATCGCGCTGGTCAACCTGGCCCTCATCCAGCGGCTCGTCGCCGCCCACGAGCGGTGGCCGTGGCTGGCCGCGCTCGCCGCCGCCTCGATGGCGGCCGGGATGGGAGCCGCGGCCGCGGACGCCATACCCGGGGAGGAAAGCCAGCTGTTCCTGCTGTGGTTCCCCTGGATCGCCAGCTACTGCGGTGTGCTCAGGCTCGGCTGGAGCCTGGCCATGGCGGCCTGGGTGGCCCTGACGCTGCTGCTGGCGGCGTCGGTCAACTCCGCCCTCGCCGGCTCGCCGGCGCTGCTGATCACCGCGGCCGTCAGCTCGGCCGGCGGCTGCCTGGTGATGTACGGGCTGTTCCAGTGGCGCGGGGAGCAGGCCTACTCCGATCCGCTGACGTCCCTGGTGGCACGCAGCGGGCTGACCCGTGCCGCGGACCCGGCGATCGCGCGGGCGGTCAAGAAGGACCGCGAGGCGGTCCTGCTCCTGCTCGACATCAACCGGTTCCGGGAGGTCAACGACGCGCTGGGGCACGAGGCCGGTGACGAGCTGCTGCGCCAGCTGGCCCGCGCTCTTCCCACGGTGACGCCGCGGCCGTCCTTCGTCGGCCGGCTCGGCAGCGACGAGTTCGCGCTCGTCATCCCCGGCCCGCCCGGCGCGGACCGCCGTGACGACGACGAGCTGGGCGGTGGTGATGCCAGCCGCGGAGATCCGGACCGCGGCGGGTCCGCACACGGCGGCCCGCACCGGGGCGGGTCCGTGCCGACGTCGGCGAGTCGGGAGAGCGACCTGCGTGAGCTCGGTCAGTCGGTGCTGCGCCAGATCGAGGGGCCGTTCACCGTGCACGGCGTCGAGGTCGAGGTCGAGGCGAGCGCCGGGCTGGCGGTCGCCCCGCGCGACGGGGAGACGATCGGGTCGTTGCTGCCCTGTGCGGACGCGGCGCTGTCCCGGGCCAAGCGCGAGGGCGAGCGGGTCGGGCTGTGGGACGCGGGCATCGCGGGCGTGCGCTCCTGGGAGATCGCGCTGTACGCGGAGCTGCGCGCGGCCATCGCCAGGGACGAGCTCATCGTCTTCTACCAGCCGCTCCAGGCGGCGGCGACCGGGCGGATCGTCGGCGTCGAGGCTCTCGTGCGCTGGAGCCATCCGACCCGCGGGCTGCTGCCGCCCGGCGCGTTCCTGCCGATGGCGGAGCGCTCGGCGCTCATCGTCGACGTCACGAGGTGGGTGCTGGACGAGGCACTGCGGCAGTGCGCCGCGTGGGCCGCCCGTGGGCTGCACGTGCCCGTCTCGGTGAATCTCTCCGCCCGCATGCTCGTCCTGGACGACCTGCCCAGCCTGGTGACCGGGAGCCTGGCCCGCCACCAGCTCCCCCCGGACGTACTGACCCTCGAGATCACCGAGAGCGCCCTGGTGACCCAGCCCGGCCGGGCCGCCGCCATGCTCCGGGAGCTGCGCAGCAAGGGCGTCAAGCTCGCCCTGGACGACTTCGGCACCGGTTACAGCTCGATGGAGATCCTCAAGGCGCTGCCGTTCGACGAGGTCAAGATCGACCGCGGGTTCGTCGCGGACGTCCGCGGCAGCCTGCTGGACGCGGCGATCGTGCGTTCGGTGCTGGACCTCGGCCACCGGCTCGGCCTGCGGGTCGTCGGCGAGGGCGTCGAGGACGACCGGACGCTGCGGATGATGACCGAGCTCGGCTGCGACATCCTGCAGGGCGACGCGGTCTCGCGCCCGCGCCCGCCGTCGCATCTCGAGGACCTGCTGGTGGAGCGGGCCGCACCCGCCGACCGCCCCGGCGCCGCCGGTGCGGCGGCCCCTGCCGCCCTGCCGGCTGGTGGTGCTGTGCCGGCCGGCAGCGGCGTGCCGGTGGGCGGTGCCGGGTCTGCGGCCGACGCGGTGGAGGCGGTGGACGCGGCGCGTTCCGAGCCGATCGTCGGCCCGGATGCCCCCTTCACGGTGTCGCAGACGCGGCGGTTCGGTGTCCTGGCCCCGCCGGTGGCGGACGAGGCGGCGCGGGTCGCCGCGACCCGGCGCTACGAGATCGCGTTCCGGCCGCGGACCTACCCCCTGGACGACATGGCGGCCCTCGCGGCCGCGATGACCGGCTGCAACGTGGGGTCGGTGCTCCTGGTCGGCGCCGACTCGGAGACCTACCTGGGCCGCCACGGCCACGAACTGAAGGACGTGCCGGCCCGGGTCGGCGTGGCCTCGCACGCCGTCGCGGCGGGCGAGCTGCTGGAGATCCCGGACGCGATGCTCGACACCCGGTTCGCGCACGGGACCAGGGCGTTCCCCGGCCGGAAGGCCCGTTTCATCGCAGCCGTCCCGGTGCGGACCTCCGACGGCTACGCCATCGGTGCGGTCACGATCAACGACCGGATCCAGCGGCGGCTCACCCCGGGCCAGCGCGAGGCGCTGGAGAGCCTCGCCCAGCACGCCGCGGTCATGATGGACGTCCGCCGGGAGGCCGTGCTGCTCGCCGTGGTCACCGACACCGCCCGGGCGCTGGACCAGCTCTGTTACCCGGATGATCTCCCTGCGGCCGCGTCCCTGGTCAGTGACGCCGCGCGGCACATGCTGGGCGGCGACGTCGTCACCGTCCTGATGTCCGACACGCCCGGCTCGACGGTCTACAACTCCGTCGGGGCTTCCCTCGCGCCCGGGGCCACCTCCCTCATCAAGCCGGGGCAGCGGTTCAGCTCGAACGACGAGACGGTCATCGGCGAGGTCCTGCGGACACAGAGCCCACTGTTCGTCCCGGACGCGCCGACCTTTCCCGGCTTCAACCTGGACATCGTCCGCGCCAGTGGTGTGGCCTCCGCGTTCCTCGTCCCGATCCCGGGGGAGGGCGGTGCGCTCGGCGTCATGTGCGCCCGCTGGCCGGCCCCGGTGGCCGCGATCGACCCGTCGCTGTACCGCGCGATGGCGCTGCTGGCCGGGCAGGCGGGGCACGGCCTCGGCCGGCTGCGGGCCGCCTCGGTTCGGGAGCACCACCCGGACGGCACGGCCGGGCTGACCGGCCGGGCGGCCTTCCTCTCCACCCTGCAGGGGCTGTCGCCGGGCGCCGCGGTGTGCCTGTTCGACGTCCAGGCGGGCCGGGACAGGTTGACCAGTCGGTTCGCCGAGCTCCTGCGGGCCGTCTGCGACGAGTCCGCGTATCTCGCCCGCTGGTCGGACAGCCGGTTCGCGGTGGCCGTCCCGACCGGCGGGCGGGAACGGGCCGAGGCGATGGCCGACGAGGTCCGCCGCTCCTGGGCCCGGGAGTCGGCGGTGCCGATCGCCGTCGGCATCTCGGTGACCAGGAGCCACGAGCCGTCGAGCGCCGCGCTCATCGACGCGGAGAACCACCTGCTGGAGACGATGGCGGTGGTGGTCCGGGCCGAGCGGGCAGCCGCGGCGCGCGTGACAGCAACGTCAGCAGGGGTCTGACCCCTTCGGGCACCGGCTCGTGGAACGTCCGCTCCACCCGGCCGCCCTGGAACTCCACCTCGATCACGTAGACGAAGCGATCCGCCCCCGCCGGGCCGCCGCCGGTGCCGCCTGGCCCGGCGGTACCGTCCGGCCCGGCGGTGAGCGAGGCCGCCAGCGACCGCAGCGTGGCCGCCTGGTCGGCGGGGAGCTGGGCGGTGTCGAGCCCGCGCCGGACCGGCCGGCCGATGATCCCGCCAGAGCGTTCCAGGATCACCCGGATGCGCCCGGCCAGGTCGGCGGGCCCGCCGCCGTCCGGGCGGGACCCGGTGTTCCGGTCGTCGGTCACCCTCCGATTCTCCCCGCCCGGCCGGGGCGTCAGACCGGAACGCCGACCGAGGCCCAGGCGTCCCGCACGGCCTGGGTCTCCTCGGGCCCGAACAGCACCTGGGCCTGGCGCGAGGTGGCGGCGGCGAACGACCGGAACGTCGCGTTCGGCCGGAGCTGGGGCGCGCGCAGCGCCTCGTACCAGATCCGGCCCGCGCGCTCCCAGGCGTGGCCGCCGAGGGCCACCGCGAGCGTGTGGAAAGCCTTGTTCGGGATGCCCGAGTTGATGTGCACCCCGCCGTTGTCGGTCGTCGTGCGGACGTAGCCGTCCATGTGCGCGGGCTGAATGTCGTCGCCGAGCACCGGGTCGTCGTAGGCCGTGCCAGGCTCCTTCATCGACCGCAGCGCCACGCCCTGCACGGCGTCGGTGAGCAGGCCCTCGCCGATCAGCCAGTCGGCCTCCTCGGCGGTCTGGCCGCGCAGGTGCTGCTTCACCAGCGAGCCGAAGACGTCGCTCAGCGACTCGTTCAGCGCGCCCGACTGGTTCAGGTACATCAGCTGCGCCTCGTCCTCGGTGACGCCGTGCGCGAGCTCGTGGCCGATGATGTCCAGCGAGACCGTGAACCGGTTGAACAGCTCGCCGTCACCGTCGCCGAAGACCATCTGCCGGCCGTTCCAGAAGGCATTTTCGTAATGATCGCCGTAGTGCACGGTCGCGAGCAGGCCCATCCCGTCGTCGTCGACGGAGTCCCGGCCGTAGGCGTCGAGGAAGAACGCGAACGTGGCGCCGAGGCCGTCGTACGCCTCGTTCACGGCGACGTCGGCCACCGGGGCGTCGCCCTCGGCGCGCACGGTCGTGCCCGGCAGGTCCTCGGACTCCTTCGCGTCGCCGATCGTGCGGCGCGGGCCGCTGGTCGGGGCCAGCCGCGGCGGGGTCGCCGGGCGCTGCACGGAGCGCATCAGGGCGTTGTGCACCCGCACGCTGCGGTGCGAGGAGTCCTGGGCCATGGTGGACAGCGCGCGGGCGCGCTGCTCGTCGTTCCCGTTCCGGGCAATGCGCTCGAGGATGTGCGGCGGCACGGCACAGGGCGCGCAGCGTCGGTGACCGGTCATCGGCGACTCCTCCAGGTGTGGGCCGTCCCGGGCGGATCTGACCGGGGGCCACCGACCTTGGCCGCTACGTGAGCAGATGTCCAGACCGGCCTGCGCCGTCCTGTGCCGCGGCCGTCGCCGCGGTGACGGCCGGAGCCGCCGGGACGAGCTCGCCGCACCGCGGCTGCGGCTCGACGACCTCGAACACGTCACCGGTCGCGGAGACGCGGACGAAGTCGGCGCAGCGGTCCAGCCGGCCCTGCCCGGCCGAGAAGTTGATCTTCTGGGTGAGCAGGCCGCCGGCGTCGTAGTCGGTCACTCCGCGCAGCCCGCGGATGTAGGAGTCGCGGGTCGGGCAGTGCCCCTGGGTCCGCAGTCCGCGCAGGAACAGGTCGGCACTGATCCACCCGTTGACGGCGCTCTGTTGGCTCGGCGGCTGGATCTCGGGGGCGTGCCGGGTCATCGCGGACAGGTAGTCGCGGTGGGCGGGCAGGCCCCGCTCCAGCGCGGTGAAGGGCAGCGGCGTGTAGGTGCCGGCCAGGGCCTGCCGCAGGCCGGAGACCAGCACGCGCATGTCGTAGCCGGCGGGGGAGACCGCCGTCCCGAACGGGTGGCCCCGCTCGGCGGCGGTGATCAGGGCGCCGATGTAGATGTCGAGCGAGGTGGCCGCGACCAGGGTGTCCGCTCCGGTCCGGACGATCCGCCCGACGACGTCGGGCATGGTGATGCCGTCGATCGGCTCCTCGAACACGACCGGGATGCCCGCCGCCGCCAGGCTGCGTCGCGCGCTCTCGGCGTAGAGCAGGGAAGCCCGGGTCGCCGAGGTGATGATCAGCGCCGCCCGGGTTCCGCCGCGGGACTGGACGAACTGCCCCAGGGTGGTCGTCGCCTCGGTGTCGTCGGCGACGTATGTGTACGTGAACATGTTCGGGTGGTCCGCCCACAGCGGCTGGTCGGCCACACCCACCACTGGAATGTGCTGCTGGTCGAGCCAGGGCGCGGACTGTTCCGAGTACGCCGTGTGCTCGAGGATCGCGAACGCGCCCGCGGTCACGAGATCCTTCGCCGCGCGCAGGTTGACGCCCGGGCTGGACTCGTCATCACGCCAGATCGTCGTGATCCGGCGGCCGCCGACCCCGCCGGCGGCATTCTGCTCCGCCATGCGGGCCTCGACACCGGAGCGGTATCCGGTGTACTGGGCCGACATCGCGCCGCTGTCCGGGTAGAGGACGCCGACCGTGATCTCGTCGTCAGTGACACCCGGCGCGCAGGTCCAGGTCGCCGTTCCGCTCTGGGTGGATCCTCCTGCGCCACAGGCGCTCACCAGCGCCGCCGTCACGAGCGCCGTGCCGATCAACTTCGAACGAAACACCAGGACGATCCACCTCTCCGATCCGGCACGCGACAGGCCGCGGGGTTCTCGGGCAGTCACGACGTCTTACGCCCGGGATGGTCGTCCGGCCTGTAAAAACCGTGTTAGATCACAGCGAGGAAATTCGCGCCCGGACGCCGCTCAGGTGGTGCTCGTGGGAAATCCGTCCGGCGCCGGAGAAAATGAGAAAATCGGCGCGGATATACGCTGTCGCCGAACCGTCCCTCGTGCCTGTCCGGCCTTTTCTAGTGGACGTCCTCGACGCTCACCGGCGGGCTGCTGACCGGCGGGCTGGTGGCCGGGGCCGGACGTCGCCCGGCGCGCACCCGGCGGGTCACCATGACCACCGCGGCGTGGGCGCAGGCCAGCGCGATGCCGCCGATGATGAGCAGGCTCGCGTGGTTGTCGAGCCAGCGGACCAGGTCGCTGGTCCACGGCCCGAGGGCGCTGCCCGCCGACAGGTAGAGCGCCGAGGAGGTCATCGAACCGGGGACGAGGAACCGCAGGAACCGGCGCATCGACACCGACCCGGTGCCCAACGCCGCGTCGACGGCCACGTTCGTGTTGATCAGGCAGAACCACAGCAGGCCCCGCTGCGCGCCGTGCCGCGACAGGACGGTGACCAGCCGGCTGGTGCCGACCCGGCGCAGCAGGAGCGACCGGACGTTGTAGCGGGCCAGGCCGAAGTACCCGAGGTCGAGCAGGGTCCGGAGCACCGTGGCGATCAGCAGTGCGGGCAGGAACGCGACGTTGCCGCCGACCAGTATGAGGACGGAGACCGTCGGCCGCAGCGCGATGAGTAGCAGGGGAGCGGAGCTCGCGAGCGTGGGCAGCAGCACCAGGCCCACCGTGCCGGCGGCGAGCAGGCTGCCGGTGAGCAGCGCCGGCCAGCCCCGGGCAATCGCCGCCCGCGTCCACTCTGCCCGGCCGGGCCTGGCGCGGTCAGGCCTGGCGCGGTCAGGCCCGGCGCGGTCAGGCCCGGCACGGCCGGGCTCGCTGCGGGTGGGCGCCACCCGTCCAGTGTGCCAACCCGCGCGGCCGGCCCGGCGCCGCGCGGACCCGTCGCGGGCACGGGGGGCTCCTGGCAGACTCGGCTGGTGCTGATTGTGGGCCTCACGGGCGGAATCGGGTCGGGCAAGAGCGCCGTGTCTGAACTCCTGGTGGAACACGGCGCCCATCTGGTGGACGCCGACCGGATCGCCCGCGAGGTAGTCGCCCCCGGAACGCCCGGCCTCGCCGCCGTCGCCGAGGCGTTCGGGCCGTCCGTGCTGCTGGCGGACGGCGCCCTCGACCGGGAGGCGCTGGGGCGTGTGGTGTTCGCCGACGAGGCGAGCCGGCGGCGGCTCGAGTCGATCACCCATCCGCTGATCCGGGCGGAGATGGCGGCCCGGATCGCGTCCGCGTCGCCGGACGCCGTCGTGATCCACGACATCCCGCTGCTGGTCGAGGGCGGACCGCGCCCCGGCTACGACGCGATCGTGGTCGTCGAGACACCACGCGAGCTGCGTCTGGAGCGGCTCGCCCGGCGAGGTCTCGCCCGCGACCAGGCCGAGGCCCGGATGGCTGCCCAGGCCACCGACGAGCAGCGGCGGGCGGTCGCCGACATCCTGGTCGACAACAGCGGGTCGCTCGACGACCTGCGGAAACGCGTGGGCGAGGTGTGGGGGGAGCTGCTGCACCGGCGTGACGCCGGGCTGGCCGAGCCCTCCGTCGGCCCCGGCTCCTGAGCGCCGTGGCCTGGGAGTGGGACGCGGCCGCCTACGGCCGGCTGCGGCTGCCGCACGAGCTGTGGGGGCAGCGCACGCTCGCCCGGCTCGCGCTGACCGGCAGTGAGACCGTGCTGGACGCCGGCTGCGGCACCGGGCGGGACACCGCGGCGCTGCTCGAGGCGCTCCCGCGCGGCCGGGTCATCGCCGTCGACGCATCGGCGAGCATGCTCGACCAGCTCCGCGCACGGCTGCCTGACACCGAACGGCTCACCATTCTCGCGGCGGACCTGCTCGACCCGCTGCCGATCGCCGAGCCGGTCGACGCCGTGCTGAGCGTGGCCGTCCTGCACTGGATAGCCGATCACCAGCGGGTGTTCGACAACCTCGCGGCGATCCTGCGGCCGGGGGGCAGGCTCTCGGTCGACTGCGGCGGCCACGGCAACATCGCCTCCGTCCAGGCGGCCCTGGCGGCGGTGCTCGGAGAGGTTCCGCAGGTGTGGAACTTCGCGGCGCCGGCCGAGACGGAGCGGCGCCTCGCCGCGGCCGGCTTCGTCGACATCGAGGCCCGGCTGCGCGCCGAGACCGCCCAGTTCGACGGTCCGGCTGCGTTGCACGACTACCTGGAGACGGTCGTGCTCGGCGCGCACCTGGTCAGGCTGGGCGCCGACGAGCGCGCGGCCTTCGTCCGGGCGGTCGCCGAGCGGCTGCCCCGGCCCGCCATCGACTACGTCCGCCTCGAGGTACACGCCCGCCGCGCGGCCTGACCCCGGCCCGGCCAGGCACCCGGGTTCCGCCGGTGGCCCGGCCCCCGGCCCGGTTCCGGCGCCGGGCGTTCGCGCGGCTACCGGACGTTCGCGGCGTCCATCCCGCGCAGCTCCTTCTTCAGCTCGTTGACCTCGTCGCGCAGGCGGGCCGCCAGCTCGAACTGCAGTTCCTTGGCGGCCTCGTGCATCTGGTCGTCGAGCTGGCGGATGAGCTGGGCGAGCTCGTGGCGCGGCATGCCGGCGAGCTCCGCCGCGTACCGGCCGACCGCGTCCCCCGCCTTCGACTTCATCCCGGGTACCGGGGCCTTGCCACGGGACTGCGCCCGGCCACCGCCGCCGATCATCTCCTCGCCCGCGGACTCGCGGACCATGTCCTCGAGAATGTCGACGACCTTCTTGCGCAGCGGCTGAGGGTCGAGACCGCGCTCGGTGTTGTAGGCGATCTGCTTCTCCCGGCGCCGGTTCGTCTCCTCGATGGCCTTGCTCATCGACGGAGTGATCTTGTCTGCGTACATGTGGACCTGGCCGGAGACGTTGCGGGCGGCCCGGCCGATGGTCTGGATCAGGGACTTGTCCGAGCGCAGGAAGCCCTCCTTGTCGGCGTCGAGGATGGCCACCAGCGACACCTCGGGCAGGTCGAGGCCCTCGCGGAGCAGGTTGATGCCGACGAGCACGTCGAACTCGCCGCGGCGCAGCTCGGTCAGCAGCTCGACCCGGCGCAGTGTGTCGACCTCGCTGTGCAGGTAGCGCACCCGGATGCCGAGCTCGAGCAGGTAGTCGGTGAGATCCTCGGACATCTTCTTGGTCAGCGTGGTGACCAGGATCCGCTCGTCGCGTTCCGCGCGGATCCGGATCTCGTGCACGAGATCGTCGATCTGGCCCTTGGTCGGCTTCAGCACGATCTCCGGGTCGAGCAGGCCGGTCGGCCGGATGATCTGTTCGACGACGCCGTCCCCGCGCCCCAGCTCGTAGGGGCCCGGAGTCGCAGAGAGGTACACCGTCTGGCCGATGCGCTCCAGGAACTCCTCCCAGCGCAGCGGCCGGTTGTCGATGGCGCTCGGCAGCCGGAAGCCGTGGTCGACCAGGTTCCGCTTGCGGGACATGTCGCCCTCGTACATGCCGCCGATCTGCGGCACGGTGACGTGCGACTCGTCGATGACCAGCAGGAAGTCGTCCGGGAAGTAGTCGAGCAGGGTGTGCGGGGCCGTGCCGGCGGCCCGGCCGTCGATGTGCCGGGAGTAGTTCTCGATGCCGGAGCAGAAGCCGACCTGGCGCATCATCTCGATGTCGTACGTGGTGCGCATCCGCAGCCGCTGCGCCTCCAGCAGCTTGCCCTGGCCCTCCAGCTCGGCCAGCCGGTCGGTGAGCTCCGCCTCGATGCCGGCGATCGCCCGCTCCATCCGCTCCGGCCCGGCGACGTAGTGGGTGGCGGGGAAGACGAAGACCTCCTGGGACTCCCGGACGATCTCCCCGGTGAGCGGGTGCAGGTAGGTCAGGCGCTCGATCTCGTCGCCGAACATCTCGATCCGGACCGCGAGCTCCTCGTAGACCGGGAACACCTCGATGGTGTCGCCACGCACGCGGAACGTTCCGCGGGTGAAGGCGAGGTCGTTGCGGGCGTACTGGACGTCGACGAAGCGGCGCAGCAGGCGGTCGCGCTCGATCTCGTCGCCGACGCGCAGCCGGACCATCCGGTCGATGTACTCCTGGGGGGTGCCCAGACCGTAGATGCAGCTCACGCTGGCGACGACGACCACATCGCGCCGGGTGAGGAGGTTCATCGTCGCCGAGTGGCGCAGCCGCTCGACCTCCTCGTTGATGGAGGAGTCCTTCTCGATGTAGGTGTCGGTCTGCGCGATGTACGCCTCGGGCTGGTAGTAGTCGTAGTAGGAGACGAAGTACTCGACGGCGTTGTTCGGCAGCAGCTCACGGAACTCGTTCGCGAGCTGGGCGGCCAGTGTCTTGTTGGGCGCCATCACCAGGGTCGGGCGCTGCAGGCGTTCCACGAGCCAGGCGGTGGTGGCCGACTTGCCGGTGCCCGTCGCGCCCAGGAGCACGACGTCCTTCTCGCCGGCCCGCACGCGGCGGGCCAGCTCCTCGATCGCCGCCGGCTGGTCGCCTGAGGGGGCGAAATCCGAGACGACCTCGAACGGCGCGGCCGAGCGCTGGAAGTCCGTGGTGGGGCGTTCGAACGTTGTGCTCACGAGTTCCAGAACACCACACGCCTCCGACAGTTTCCCGGCGGCGGTCCCCGGCCACCTCGGCGGTGGCACCCGGCGGCCCCACGCGGCGGTGTCCCTCAGCGCGAGGTGCCCTCCCAGCCGAGCAGCCGGGCACCGAGCACCGCGGTCTGCAGGACGTACCGGTCCGTCGGAGAGGTCGGGTCATGCCTGGTCAGGGCGTGGATGCGGTCGAGCCGGTAGGTGAGCGCGCGCACCGACAGGTGCAACCGGCGGGCCGCCGCGAGCGCCACGCCGCCGGTCGCGAAGTAGGCGTCGAGCGTCTCGATCAGCGGTCCCGCGCCGCCCCGCGCCGCCCGCAGCGGGCTGAGCACCGCCTCGACGAGCTCCTCCAGCGGTTCCCGGTCGCGGAGCAGCACCTTGTAGATGAGCAGGTCGTCGGCGTGCACGACCTGCCCGTCCAGCCGCATCCGCCCGGCCAGCTCGACGGCGTTGCGGGCCTCCTCATAGCCGATGCGCACGCCGGCGACGCCGCTGCGGGGCCGGCTGACCCCAAGCCGCCACACGAGCTCCGGTTCCACCCCCAGCCGCCCGGTGACCGCCCTGATGGCGGTGGACGGCGCCGCGTCCGCGGGGGAGAACGCCGGCAGCGGCGCGAACCCGGCGTCGCCGGGGCCGGGCGGGTCCATCCGGCGCCGGCCCCGCGGCGCCGTGGTCCGTGGGCGTGCGATCTCCCGGTCGAGGGTCGGCCGGTCGGCCCTCGGGTGCCCGGAGCCGCCGTCCGGCCGGGCGTGCACGGGGTGATGCACAGGATGGTGTCGTCCCGACGTGGGATCGCTCACGCTGGTCACCCCGGCCCTGGCCGACCCGGCCGTCGGGCCGGCGGCGGGGCGACGGTCCGGTGCGGCGCCGTCGTCCGGCGTGATCGCCGCCGTGGGCGGGCCGGGCAGGATCAGGTCGGTCTCCTGCGGGACGACGCAGACGAGCAGCCCGTCCTTGGTCGCGACGAGGGGCTCCGTGGCGCACTGCGCGCGCAGCGCCTCCTCGATCCCGCGCACGACCGCCCGCCCGTCCAGGAAGCGCCGCCCGCCCGCCGCGACGAGGACGACGTGCGGCGCCTCCAGCCGGAGCCCGAAGGCGGCCGCCCGCTCGAGCAGCGGCCCGAGCTCGGAGGTGCCGGTGAGCAGGTCGTCCACCAGCTCGCGGCGCATCGCCTCCTCCGAGCGCGCCCGCGCCGCACGGGCCCGTTCGTAGCCCTCGCACACCGCCGCGACCGCGTCGTCGCTGGCCCGCAGGACGGCCGACGCCGCCGCGCGGGTTCGCGAGACCGCCCCGACGGTCAGCCCGCTGAGATCGGTGGGATCACCGCCGTCCTCGGTGTGCTGGGAGTGCTCGGCGTGGGCGACGGCCGGCACCCGCCCGTCCAGGACCGCCGGCAGCGTCCGTCCCAGGTCGCGCGCGTCCCGGTCGGCCTGGCGGACGACGGGCAGCGACGGCCAGATCCGCCAGGTCGCGGAGAGGTAGAGGTCGACGAGCGCCGGCAGCGAGGCGCCGGACTCGGCGGCGGCCTGGCCGAGCGCCCGGAAGACGTCGAGCTCGGCGCGGGACAGCCGCCGGCCGCTGTCGGCCGCGGAGGCGAGCACCTCCAGATAGTTGCCCAGCAGGCCGGCGTGCAGGCGGGCGTCGGCCGCCGCGAGCACGGCGGCCCGGGGGAGCCGGGTGAGGCTGGTACCGGGCAGCCCGGCTGGCTGGTCGTCGTCCGGGAAGACCGGCCTGGATGTTTGATCCCGTTTCGTCACCTCATGCTCTCCCCCCGCTCGGCTGCCGAGTATCGGCAAGGAAATCGTAGACAAAGTCGCGGACTCCGGACGGTGTCTGCCGGGACACCGAAGGGCAGGCTGAGCGTTGAGCCTGGTACGGGGCCCTGCGGGGCGCCCACGGCAGGCCGACGCGGAGCGGATCCGGCCCCTCGCGGGGACGATCCCCGCACCGCCCGTCGGCCGCCCGGCGCCGCGATCATCGCCCCGCCCAGGTGCCACCACGGCAACACAAAGCCCCCGACGGAAGTGACTGACGGTGAAAGGCAAAGGATCTACCCGAGACATGTCCACGAAGGACGGCTCCCGCCCCACGGCGCTGCCGCCGATCGCAGTGCGCCCAGGCCTGTTCGTGTCCGTGGCGGTCGTGACGGTGCTGCTCGGCGCGCTCACCCTCCCCGCCACCGTGCCGGGCCGTCCGGGCTTCGCCTACTTCAGTGGGGGCGTGCTCGGCGCGGGTCTGCTCGTCGCGATCCTGCTCGGGGCCGACCTGGCCCGGGCCGCCGCCGCGCGCAGGGCCGGGATCACGGTCACCGGGATCACCCTCGGCGCCTTCGGGAGCCGGCTGGGCCTCGCACCCGCACGCGACCGCTCGACGGACCGGGGCGACGGCAGCCCGCTGAGCGGTACCGGCCCGTTGGGCGGTACCGGCCCGGCCGGTTCCGGTGACCCGCTCGCCCCGGCCACCGGTGACGCACTCGCCGACGCCGCCGTCGCCCGTGCGGGCCTGACGGTGACGGCCCTCGCCGGGATGGTGCTGGTCGCCGCCGGCGCGCTCGCCCCCGGCGGAACGCTCGCCCTGGTCGGCGAGCTGGCGCTCTGGGTCGGCACGTTCGCCCTGCTCATCACCGTCGTCGACCTGCTGCCCGCACCGCGCAGCGCCGGCGGGCGGATCCTCGCCGCCCGGGTCCTGCGCCGCACCGGTGACGAGGCGGCCGCGGAAGCGGCCGTGGCCCGCGCGGGTGTCATCACCGGGTGGACCCTGATCGTCTTCGGTGCGGCGGCCACCTTCCTGGTCGGGCTGGTCGGCCTGTGGGCGATTCTCCTCGGCTGGCTCGCGCTCGGGACGTCCCGGCTCGCGCAGACGCAGGAGCGCACCTCTGCCGCGCTGCGCGGGGTCTTCGTCCGTGACGTGATGATCCCCGCCCCGGAGGCGCTGCCGTCCTGGAAGACGGTCGCCGCCGCGCTGGACGAGACCGTGCTCCCGTCCCGCGCCTCGGTGTTCGGGGTCCGGGACTTCGCCGGGCCGCTGATCGGCGTCACCCTGCTGCGTGATCTGGCCGCGGTGCCCGCGGACGACCGCGACCTGGCCCGGGTGGCCCGGGTGACCATCCCGCTGGACCGGGTCGCCACCGCCCGTCCGGAGGAGCCGCTCGCCGCGGTCGCGTCGCGGCTGGCGCACCGGCCCGCCGCGGGCGTGATCGTCGTCGTCGCCGACGGCCCGGACGGCCTGCCCGGGATGGTGGGCACCGTGGGCCCGGGCGAACTGGCCCGGGCGCTGGAGACCACGCCGCTGCACGGCCGGGTGGTCACCCCGACCGGCTTCGGCCGCCGTCGCCGGTGAGCTCACCGGTCGCGCCGGGAGCCCGGTCCCGCCGGGTTCCCGGCGGACGTCCCCGCCGTCGCCGGGCCTGAGTGGCCCCCTCGGCGCGCGGGCCTGGCGGCCCGTCCTGAACCCGCTCTGGTCACGCTGCTGGCAACGGCGCCCGGCGGACCAGAGCACAGCATTCCCGGCGGGGCCCGTGAGCCCCGCCGGTGACCGCGGCCACCGGCCGCGACCCCCCCCGTACCACCCAAAGGAGATTCCGTGGATGTGCCCGCCTGGGCCTGGGCCGCCTTCATTGGCGGCCTGCTCCTGTTGCTCGCCATCGACCTGATCGCGCACCGCAGGGCGCACGTCATCGGCTTCAGGGAGGCCGCGTGGTGGAGCGTTGGCTGGGTGTCGCTCGGTGTCGCCTTCGCCTTCGTCATCTGGGCCTGGCAGGGCCCCGGCGCGGCCGGCGAGTACGCGGCGGCCTACCTGCTCGAGAAGAGCCTCTCGGTCGACAACCTGTTCGTCTTCGCGCTGATCTTCTCGTACTTCAAGGTCCCGCGGGAGTACCAGCACCGCGTGCTGTTCTACGGCGTGCTGGGCGCTCTGGTGCTGCGCTTCCTGTTCATCGCGGCCGGCATCGCGCTGCTCGAGAACTTCAGCTTCGTGATCTACATCTTCGGCGCCTTCCTGCTGTACACGGCGTTCAAGATGGTCCGCGACGACGGCGTCGACATGGACCCCGGGCAGAGCAGGGCCGTCCGGCTGCTGCGTCGGGTGATCCCGGTGACGGACACCTACCAGGGGCAGCACTTCATCCTGCGGCGCGCGGGCAAGCTGATCGCCACGCCGCTGCTCGCCGTGCTGGTGGCGGTCGAGACCGCGGACGTCCTGTTCGCCTTCGACTCGGTGCCCGCGGCGCTCGGCGTGACGAACGAGACCTTCCTCGTCTACACCGCCAACGCGCTGGCCATCCTCGGCCTGCGGTCGCTGTTCTTCCTCCTCTCCGGGCTGATGGAGAAGTTCCACCACCTGGCGACCGGGCTCGCCGTGATCCTTGCCTTCATCGGGGTGAAGATGCTGCTCACCGACGTCTGGCACATGCCGATCTGGCTGTCCCTCGCGGTGATCGCGGTCGTGCTGGCCGGGTCGATCGTCTGGTCGCTGACGACGGAGCCGCCCGCCGAGAACGGCGACGGCGGCCAGGACGGCCACGCCGGTGGGGCCGGCGGCCTCAGCGGGTCCAGTGAGGTCGGCGGGCTCAGTGGGGCCGGCGGAGTCAGTGAGGCCGGCGACGGCGGTCGTCTGGTGACCGGCACGGACACCCGGGCCGACGCACCGGCGGCCAACGCGGCGGACTAGGGACGCTAGCCGCCGCCGGCGAGGCGGACCCGGTTCAGGCGGGTCGACGGGCGGGAGCGGGGTGGGTCCCGGTGGACGGGATCCCGAAGGCCGCGATCGTGTCGCGTTCCTGGACCGGGGTCCGCGTCGCCTCCGCGCGCGTGATCCGGTCCCACCGGAAGCAGCGTGGGCCGCCCCGGCGCAGGCACCACGCGAACAGGTACCAGTGGCCCCCGGTGAAACCGATCAGCCGGGGCTCCACCGGACGTCCCTCGCTGACCGCGCCGGCGGCGTCGACGTAGTCGATCGTGATGACGACTCCGTCGAGCAGAGCCGCCTCGACAACGGTGGCCACCGGCCCCCGCGGGGCGCGGACCGGGTCCGTGCCGATCCGCCGTGCCTTTTCGGTGAGCTCCTCGCGGGCGGCCGTGCCGGTCACGCCCAGCGCGTCGAGGACGGCGCCCAGCGCGTCGGCGGCGTCAGCGGCGAACGGCCCGTCCTGGAGCGCGGCCAGCGCCGCCATCACTGCCGCGGCCTGCGTCTCGGTGAGGGCCACCGGCGGCAGCAGGGCGCGGACCATGGCAAACACGGTGCCACGGCGATGTCTCCGTTGCCCGCCGATCACCCGCCGGGGCGAGGTCGGCCCGACCGGGTCCGCGGACCGTCGAAGCGAGTTGGCCGAGCCAGCCCCTGCGCTGCTGGCGCAACACGCTTCAGGTGGAGCGCCGGCCGCCCCCGCTCGGGCATGGTCCGGCGGCGGCGTACCGGCCGACGAGAGCTACCTATTATTAATACGAATTGATGACTCGGCGACGCGCCGATTGTCATGTGGGCGACAGTGTGGCGCTCGCGTTAGTGTTTTGAGGCTGCCGGGATCGTCCGAGCTTCCCGAATCCCTCTGTTTCTCCTTCAAGGCGGACTATGCATAACCTTCTGGCCGTTGTTGTCTCCTATGGTGGATCACCCCAGCTCCACTGTCTTCTGGCGACCCTGGCCGGGGTTACCGGCTGCCGGGTCGCGCTGGTCGAGAACCGGCCCGGCACAGTGCACGAAGACCTGCCCGCGGGCGTTGAGCTGTACGAGGGGCACGGGAATGTCGGATATGGCACGGCTGTGAACATCGCCGTGCTCCGTGCGCTGCGGCCCGGCCCGGCGCAGGAGCCGCGGCCCGCGTCCCCGCCCGAGTGGCTGCTCGTCGTGAACAGCGACGTGACCATGCCTGAGCGGACCAGGGACCTGCTTCCCGATATCCTCGGTTCGATACCCGCCGACGCGGACGTGGTGGGTTTCCCGGTGCAGGCCGAGACCGGCCTCTCCGGCCGGAGCACGGCGGTGCTTCCGAGTATCCGTACGAATGCGTACACGGCGGTGCGCGGTGAGGCCGCCGCGGTGGAACGCTGGCCCGAGCTCTGCTATCCCGTCGGGGCGTTCTTCGCGATCCGTACCCAGGAGTTCCTCCGGATGGGCGGTTTCGACCCGTCCTACTGGATGTACTATGAGGAAACGGACCTTTTCGCCCGGCTGCACGCGTCCGGTGGCCGCATCGCGTGGATCGACGACTGCTGCCATGTCACCCACGTCGGCGGCGGGACCGTCGGCCGCGCCGGCCTGATGTACGCCGAACTCGGCCGTTCGGCCGCCATCTACGCGCGGCGCCACGGCGACACGCTCGGGCGGGGCTGGCTCGCCGTCCACGTGGCGCAGCTGGCGGCGCTGGCGCTGCGCAAGCTCGCGACCGGCCGGACCCACGACGCGCTGCGCGCGTCGAGGATCCTGTCCGGCGTCGCGACGGGGCTGGTCCAGCCTCGCTGGGAGCCCGCCACCCAGTCCCGCTGGCGGGCCGTTCCGGTCGCCACCCGCCGTGACCTGGGCCGGATGGACACCGCCGCGCCCGGGCAGGTGCCGGCGCCCCGGGCGTCCCGCACGTCCCGCGCGGACCGGTCGCCACAGGTGACCGCCGGGTACCGCTGACTGTCAGATACAGCCGACTGTCAGATACGGCTGACCGCCGGGCCGGGTGCGGCCGATCGCCGTCTCACCAGCCGCGGGAGCGCCACTCGGCCAGGTGCGGGCGCTCGGCGCCGAGTGTTGTGTCCTTTCCGTGGCCCGGGTAGATCCATGTCCGGTCGGGCAGCGGACCGAACACCTTGGCCTCGAGGCCGTCCATCAGGGTGGCGAAGGCGGCGGCGTCCCCGAAGGTGTTCCCTGGGCCGCCGGGGAACAGACAGTCGCCGGTGAACAGGTGCGGGGCGTCGCCGTCCTGGTCGTAGAGCAGGGCCACGGAGCCGGGCGTGTGCCCGACGAGGTGCACGACCCGCAGCGTGACCTCGCCGACGTGCACCTCGTCGCCGTCGACGACCGGGTCCATCGTCGGGACCGGGATGGCGGGCGCGTCGAGCGGGTGCGCCACGGTGCGGGCCCCGGTCGCGGCGACGACCTCCTCGAGCGCCTGGACGTGGTCGGCGTGCCGGTGGGTCGTCACCACGGTGGCCAACCCGCTGTCGCCGACGAGGCGTAGCAGCGTGTCGGTCTCGTTCGCCGCGTCGACGAGCAGCTGCTCGCCGGTGGCGGCGCAGCGCAGGAGATAGCAGTTGTTGTCGAACGGGCCGACCGCCACCTTGGTGATCGTGAGGTCCGGGAGCTCGCGGGTGTCCGCCGGCCCGCCGACGGTGACCTCGCCCGTGTATCCGGCGCCGATGTTCATCACGGTTCTCCTCGATCTCTCCGTGGACTGGTCCGCGCGGATCCGTCCGTGGCCGGACCGCCGTGGTGGCGGCCGGGCGGCGTGGAATGATCCGCGGAGCGCATCCATTCTGATCGGCGTGACCGCCGTGTGTCCTCGACGGAACAAGGATGTGGCCCGCGGGGTTCCCCTGCGCGGAGCCGGGCACCGCCGGTGCGGGCACGTCGGCCCGGGCGTGTGCGGGCACGTCGGCCCGGGCGTGTAGCGTCGGTCGTGTTCGAACGCGCGTTTGATCCGGTGCCGCTGCGGAGCCGGGCCCAGGGCGCGGCGCCTGCCCGCGGGGCCGCGTAACGGGCCGCAAACCCGTCCGTAGCATGCCTGCCGCAGGCCGCGACAGTTGTCCCCCACACCTGATGTCACCCAAACCTGACTGTCACCTGTATCCGACTGTCACCCCCACCCGACCGAAGACCACGAGGGACCTGACGATGGCTGACCGTCTTGTCGTCCGCGGAGCACGTGAGCACAACCTTCGTGACGTCGATCTCGACCTGCCCAGGGACGGCCTGGTGGTCTTCACGGGGCTGTCGGGCTCGGGCAAGTCGAGCCTCGCCTTCGACACGATCTTCGCCGAGGGGCAGCGCCGGTACGTCGAGTCACTTTCGGCCTACGCCCGCCAGTTCCTCGGCCAGATGGACAAGCCGGACGTCGACTTCATCGAGGGCCTGTCACCCGCGGTCTCGATCGACCAGAAGTCGACCTCGCGCAACCCGCGCTCGACGGTGGGCACGATCACCGAGGTCTACGACTACCTGCGGCTGCTGTACGCGCGGGTCGGCCACCCGCACTGCCCGAAGTGCGGCCGCCCGATCGCCCGGCAGACCCCGCAGCAGATCGTCGACCGGCTCCTGGAGCTCCCCGAGGGCACCCGCTTCCAGGTCCTGGCGCCGGTCGTCCGTGGCCGCAAGGGCGAGTACGCCGACCTCTTCGCCGAGCTGCAGAGCTCCGGCTTCGCCCGGGTCCGGGTGGACGGCACCGTCGTGGCGCTCACCGAGCGCCCCAAGCTCGAGAAGCAGCGCAAGCACACGATCGAGGTCGTGGTCGACCGGCTCGCGGCGAAGGAGTCGGCCAAGCGCCGCCTCACCGACTCGATCGAGACGGCGCTCAAGCTCGGCAGCGGCCTGGTGCTGCTCGACTTCGTCGACCGGGATCCGGCCGACCCCGACCGCGAGCGGATGTACTCCGAGCACCTGGCCTGCATGTACGACGACCTCTCCTTCGAGGAGATGGAGCCGAGGTCGTTCTCGTTCAACTCGCCGTTCGGGGCCTGCCAGGAGTGTTCGGGTCTGGGAACCCGCAAGGAGGTCGACCCCGACCTCGTCGTGCCCGACCCGACGCTCTCGCTCGCCGAGGGCGCGATCCAACCGTGGGCCGGCGGGCACAACAAGGAGTACTTCGAGCGGCTGCTGACGGCGCTCAGCGAGGACCTCAGCTTCCGGATGGACACCCCGTGGGAGGGGCTGCCGGAGCGCGCCCGCAAGGCGATCCTGCACGGCAGCGGCGAGACCGAGATCCACGTCGGCTACACGAACCGCTACGGTCGCAAGCGCTCCTACTACACGTCCTTCGAGGGCGTGATGGCCTTCCTGCGTCGCCGCCACTCGGACGCCGAGTCCGACAGCAGCCGCGAGCGCTACGAGGGCTACATGCGCGACGTGCCCTGCCCGGCATGCCGGGGCGCCCGGCTCAAACCGGAGTCGCTGGCCGTCACGCTCGGCGGCCGCTCCATCGCCGAGGTCTCCGGGATGTCGATCGGGGAATGCGCGGCATTCCTGCGCGGCGTCGAGCTCAGCGAGCGGGAGCAGGCCATCGCCGGGCGGGTCCTCAAGGAGATCGACGCGCGGCTCGCCTTCCTGCTGGACGTCGGCCTCGACTACCTGTCCCTGAACCGTTCCGCCGGCACGCTCGCCGGTGGGGAGGCCCAGCGGATCCGCCTCGCCACCCAGATCGGCTCGGGGCTGGTCGGCGTGCTCTACGTGCTCGACGAGCCGTCGATCGGCCTCCACCAGCGGGACAACCGCCGCCTCATCCAGACCCTCGTCCGGCTGCGCGATCTCGGCAACACGCTGATCGTCGTGGAACACGACGAGGACACGATCCGTGCCGCCGACTGGGTGGTGGACATCGGCCCCGGGGCCGGTGAGCACGGCGGCCGGGTGGTCGTCTCCGGCCCGGTCGAGGAGCTGCTGAGCAGCGAGGAGTCGATGACCGGCGCCTACCTCTCCGGTCGGCGGCAGATCCCGGTGCCCGACATCCGCCGCGCGCCGACGAAGTCGCGCTCGCTGACCGTGCACGGCGCCCGGGAGCACAACCTCCGGGACGTGACGGTGTCGTTCCCGCTCGGCTGCCTGGTAGCGGTCACCGGCGTCTCCGGCTCGGGCAAGTCGACGCTGGTCAACGACATCCTCGCCAGCGTGCTCGCGAACCATCTCAACGGCGCGCGCGAGGTGCCGGGCCGGCACCGCACGGTGTCCGGCCTCGAGCACCTCGACAAGGCGGTACGGGTCGACCAGTCACCGATTGGCCGGACCCCGCGGTCCAACCCGGCGACGTACACGGGCGTGTTCGACCACATCCGCCGGCTGTTCGCGGAGACGACCGAGGCGAAGGTCCGCGGGTACCTGCCGGGCCGGTTCTCGTTCAACGTCAAGGGCGGCCGGTGCGAGGCCTGCTCCGGCGACGGCACCATCAAGATCGAGATGAACTTCCTGCCGGACGTCTACGTCCCGTGCGAGGTCTGCGCGGGCGCCCGGTACAACCGGGAGACGCTGGAGGTGCACTTCAAGGGCCGCAACATCGCCGAGGTGCTCGACATGCCGATCGAGGAGGCCGCCGAGTTCTTCGCGGCGGTCCCGGCGATCGCCCGGCACCTGCGCACGCTCAACGACGTCGGCCTCGGCTACGTCCGGCTGGGCCAGTCGGCGCCCACCCTCTCCGGCGGTGAGGCGCAGCGGGTGAAGCTCGCCTCGGAGCTGCAGCGACGCTCCACCGGGCGGACCGTCTACGTGCTGGACGAGCCCACCACCGGCCTGCACTTCGAGGACATCCGGAAACTGCTCGGCGTGCTCGGCCGGCTCGTTGACGCCGGCAACACGGTGATCGTCATCGAGCACAACCTCGACGTCGTCAAGACCGCCGACTGGATCATCGACATGGGCCCGGAGGGCGGGACGGGCGGCGGCCGGGTGATCGCCGAGGGAGCTCCCGAGACGGTCGCCGCGGTGCCCGAGAGCCACACCGGCGCCTTCCTGCGGGAGATCCTCGGCGACCGGGTCGACGCCCGTCCGAAGTCACGGCCGAAGCTCGCCGGCGCGGCCGCGCTGTGACGGCGCGCGGCCGTGCCCGCTCAGGTCTGGAGGAGTCAGGTCTGGAGGAGGTCGTCGAGGACGGCGTCCAGAGCGACCTCGGGGTGCTCCTCGCCGGCGGGCACGACCCGCTCGGTGCGTTCGAGGAAGCGGCGGACGGGCGCGGCGTCCAGGACGACCACCGACCGGCGCTCGCCGTCGGCCAGCTCGAGGCGGATGCCGTCCCGGGTCGGCTCGGGCGTGATGCGGACGTCCCCGTCGCCGACGGGTGCCGGGCCGTCCAGGCCGGCCCGCAGCGCGTCCCGGGGAGCCACCCAGTGGCCCTGCGGGAGCGCGGGATGATCCGGCCGGGAGACGAGTACCAGCGCGACCGCCAGCGGGTCACAGCTGCGCCAGGTGATCTGCAGAACGGTGATCCTGCCGCGGCTGGGGGCGTCGTCAACGACGAACTCCGTCGTGACGTCCTCCACCTGCACGCGTCGGCTCCCTCGGCCCGATCTACCCGGTTTAACTGCCTCGCCGGTTTACACCGTCGCAGCAGTTCGCTCGTGACGCCACCCGAGTGGACGCGCTTCAGCATACGGCGACCGGGCGCTGACCGAAGGCGGACGGGAGATCGGCCCGGCGACAGGTTGGCCACACGGCGCCGTCCGGGCCCTGGTAGCGGCCCGTCGGTGGGTGCCGGCTCGCCCGTCCGGGCCGGTCGGCGGGCCTTCCATGCGGGCGCCGCCGGCCGCCCGGCGCTCCTCGGGAGCGGTGCCGGCGCACGGCCGGAATCGGTGAGCGACGGGGGCCCTCGACAGCATGGAAGCTCAGCGTGATGAAATAGCTACGTGCAGGCACTGCTCAGGCCGGATGGCGGTCGCCGTAGGCTCGGCTCATGGCTGATCCGGCGTCCTACCGGCCCCCGCCGGGCTCGATCCCCGAGACCCCGGGCGTGTATCGCTTCCGCGACGAACATGGCCGGGTCATTTACGTGGGCAAGGCCAAGAGTCTGCGCGCCCGGCTGGCCAACTACTTCGCCGACATCCACACGCTGCACCCCCGGACCCAGCACATGGTCACCACGGCCGGTTCCGTGGAGTGGACCGTGGTGTCCACCGAGGTCGAGGCGCTCCAGCTCGAGTACACCTGGATCAAGGAGTTCGATCCGCGCTTCAACGTCCGCTACCGCGATGACAAGAGCTATCCGAGTCTCGCGGTGACGCTGTACGAGGAGTTCCCGCGGCTCCAGGTGATGCGTGGGCCCAAGCGGCGCGGCGTGCGCTACTTCGGCCCCTACGCGCACGCGTGGGCCATCAGGGAGACCCTGGACCTGCTACTGCGGGTCTTCCCCGCGCGCACCTGCAGCTCCGGGGTCTTCAAGCGGGCTGGCCAGGTGGGCCGTCCCTGCCTGCTCGGGTACATCGACCGCTGCTCGGCCCCCTGCGTCGGGCGGGTCGACGCCGATGCCCACCGCCAGATCGTCGACGACTTCTGCGACTTCATGTCCGGGCAGACCGGCCGCTACCTGCGCCGGCTCGAGCGCGAGATGCGGGCCGCGGCCGAGGCGCAGGAGTACGAGCGCGCCGCGCGGCTGCGTGACGACATCGGGGCGCTGCGCCGCGCGGTCGAGAAGCAGGCCGTCGTCCTGCCCGACGGCACCGACGCCGACGTGATCGCCTTCGCCCAGGACGAGCTGGAGGCCGCGGTCCAGATCTTCTACGTGCGCGGCGGTCGGGTCCGCGGCCAGCGGGGCTGGGTCGTCGACAAGCTCGAGGACGTCACCACCGCCGACCTCGTCGAGCAGTTCCTGACCCAGGAGTACCTCGACGGCGTGCGCCCGGCCGGCACCGCTGATACCGCTGATACCGCCGGCACCGCCAATACCACCGACCCGGCGCCGGCCGCGCAGATCCCCCGCGAGATCCTCGTGCCCGAGCTGCCGCCGGACGCCGAGGCCGTCGCCGAGCTCCTCGAACGGGCTCGTGGGGCCCGCGTCGACCTGCGCGTCCCCCGCCGGGGGGACAAACGCACCCTGATGGAGACCGTCGAACGCAACGCCAAGCAGGCGTTCACCCTGCACCGGACGAAGCGCGCCGGCGACCTCACCGCGCGCAGCCGCGCGCTGGCCGACCTCCAGGAGGCGCTGGAGCTCCCGGACGCCCCGCTGCGGATCGAGTGCTTCGACGTGTCGAACACCCAGGGCACCGACGTCGTGGCCAGCATGGTGGTCTTCGAGGACGGTCTGCCCCGCAAGTCGGAGTACCGCCGGTTCTCCATCCGCGGGGTCGACGGCCAGGACGACGTGGCGAGCATGCACGAGACCGTCCACCGGCGCTTCTCCCGCTATCTGGCGGAGCGGGCCCGCACCGGCGAGCTCGAGGAGTACCCGGGCGCCCCCACCGGCGACGACGAGGCTCCCGAGACCGGCCGGCCCCGGCGGTTCGCCTACCCGCCCAACCTCGTCGTCGTCGACGGCGGGCCGCCGCAGGTCGCCGCCGCCGCGCGCGCGCTCGACGAGCTCGGCATCGAGTCCGGGCCCGGCGGGGTGGCACTGTGCGGGCTGGCCAAGCGCCTGGAGGAGGTCTGGCTGCCCGACCAGGACGAGCCGGTGATCCTCCCGCGGACGAGCGAGGCCCTCTACCTGCTCCAGCGCGTGCGGGACGAGGCGCACCGGTTCGCGATCACCTACCACCGGCAGAAGCGGTCGACGTCGATGGTCGCCTCGGCGCTCGACGACGTCCCGGGGCTCGGGGAGACTCGACGCAAGGCGCTGCTGCGGCACTTCGGCTCGGTGGCGAAGGTGCGGGCCGCGGGCGCCGAGGAGATCGCGCAGGTGCCGGGCATCGGCCCGCGCACGGCGGAGGCGATCGTCGCCGCTCTGGCGCGGTCGGCCCCGGGCACGGACGCGGCGCCGGCGCCCGCCGTCGACCCGCTGACCGGTGAGATCATCGGCTCGGCGGGGGTGACCCGGTGACAGCGGCGACGCTCGACCTTGCGATCATCACGGGGCTGTCCGGTGCCGGCCGCAGCACGGCGGCCAAGTGCCTCGAGGACCTCGGCTGGTTTGTCGTCGACAACCTGCCCCCGGCGCTGCTGTCGACGATGGCCGAGCTGGGGCACCGTTCCGGCGGGGCGGTGAGCCGGATCGCCGTCGTCGTCGACGTGCGCGGGCGGGCGTTCTTCTCCGACCTGCGTGCGGCGGTGGAGGCACTGGACTCGCGCGGCATGCACCCGCGGATGCTCTTCCTGGAAGCGTCCGACGACGCGCTGGTGCGCCGCTTCGACCATGTCCGCCGTCCGCACCCGCTGCAGGGCGACGAGCGGGTCGTGGACGGCATCAACCGGGAGCGGACGCTGCTCGCGGAGTTGCGCGGCGAGGCCGACCTCGTCCTCGACACGACCGATCTCAACGTGCACGAGTTGAGGGCCAAGATCGACGCCGCCTTCGGCCAGCCGCGCGCCAACCGGCTCAACGCCACCGTGATCTCGTTCGGCTACAAGTACGGCCTGCCGCTGGATGCCGACCTCGTCGCCGACTGCAGGTTCCTGCCCAACCCGCACTGGGTCGAGGCGTTGCGCCCCCACACCGGGCGGGACTCGCAGGTCCGCGACTACGTGCTGGCGCAGCCCGGCGCGACGGAGTTCGTCGACCAGTACACGGCGTTGCTCAGGCTGGTCGGCGAGGGGTACGTGCGGGAGGGCAAGCGGTACCTGACCCTGGCGGTGGGCTGTACCGGGGGCAAGCACCGCAGCGTCGCCGTCGCCGAGCAGCTCGGGGCCCGGCTCGCCGCCGACGGCGTCGGCGTCCGGGTCGTGCACCGGGATCTGGGCCGCGAGTGACCGCCGACGCTCCCGCGATCGTCGCGTTCGGCGGCGGACACGGCCTGGCCGCGTCGCTGGCCGCGCTGCGCCGGATCACCCGCCACCTGACCGCGGTGGTTACCGTGGGTGACGATGGTGGTTCGTCGGGCCGGCTGCGCGCCGAGCTCGGCGCCCTGCCCATGGGCGACCTGCGGATGGCCCTCGCCGCGCTGGCCGGCGCCGACGAGTGGTCCCAGACGTGGGCTGACCTCTTCCAGCACCGGTTCGGCGGCGGCGGGGCGCTCGCCGGCCACGCGGTCGGCAACCTCGTGCTGACGGCGCTGGCGGAGCGCGCGGGCTCCCCGGTGGCCGCGCTCGACCTGGCGGCGTCGCTGCTCGGCGTCGACGGCCGGGTGCTGCCACTGTCATGCGCCGGCATCGACATCGTCGCGGACGTGACCGGCCTCGACCCGAACCGGGCCGGGGAGTCCGCGGAGGTCCGCGGCCAGGCGGCCGTCGCGACGACCCCCGGCCGGGTGGCCGGGGTACGCCTGGCCCCGGCGGAGCCGGCGGCCTGCGGTGCCGCCCTCGCGGCCGCCGCCGCCGCGGACTGGATCGTCCTCGGTCCGGGCTCGCTCTACACGAGCGTGCTGCCGCACCTGCTCGTGCCCGACATGCGCGCGGCGATCACGGGCGCCGACGCCCACCGGGTGATGGTGCTCAACCTCGTGGCGCAGCCGGGCGAGACGGCCGGCTACACCCCCGAGGCCCACCTGCACGCCCTGGCCACGCACGTCCCGGGGCTGCGCCTCGACGTGGTGATCGCGGACCCGGCTGCGGTCTGCGACCCGGACCCGCTGGCCCGCGCGGCCGCGGACCTGGGCGCCCGGCTCCACCTCGCACCCGTGCGGGTTCCCGGTGAACCCGCGCTGCACGACCCCGAACGTCTCGCGGCCGCGTTCCGCGCCGTCTTCGCGCAGGACGGCGCCGTGGCGGTGCCGTCGGCGGCCCGTCCGATGGACGGCCAGCGGGCCTGGCCTGGCCGGCAGCCGGGAGCGGCCTGTGCCGACCCCTCGGGTGTCGGGTGCTCATCCACCGGTGGCTCCGGCCACCGGATCCCCTCCGGCGAATGCAAGGAGTGATCGGTGTGGCGGCGATGACGGCCACCGTCAAGGACGAACTGAGCAGGCTGCGAGTGGCCAAGCCCTGTTGCCGGCGGGCCGAGATGGCGGCGATGCTGCGGTTCGCCGGCGGCCTGCACATCGTCGGCGGCCGCATCGTGGTGGAGGCCGAGCTCGACACCGGCGCCACCGCGCGCCGGCTGCGGCGTGAGATCGCCGAGGTCTTCGGCTTCCCGTCGTCGGTGGCCGTGCTCGCGGCCGGCGGCCTGCGGCGGTCGGTGCGCTACATCGTCCGCGTCGAGCGGGACGGGGAACAGCTCGCCCGGTCGACGGGCCTGCTCGACCAGCGCGGCCGGCCGGTACGCGGCCTGCCGCCGCAGGTGGTGACCGGTTCGGCGTGCGACGCGGCGGCGGCCTGGCGGGGTGCGTTCCTCGCGCACGGCTCGCTGACCGAGCCCGGCCGGTCCTGCTCGATGGAGGTCACCTCGCCCGGCCCGGAGGCGGCGCTGGCGCTTGTCGGCGCCGCCCGGCGGATGGGCGTGCAGGCCAAGAGCCGGGACGTCCGCGGCGTCGACCGCGTGGTCGTCCGGGACGGGGACGCCATCGGCGCGCTGCTGACCAAGATCGGTGCGCATGACAGCCTGATGGCCTGGGAGGAGCGGCGGATGCGCCGCGAGGTCCGGGCCACGGCGAACCGGCTGGCGAACTTCGACGACGCGAACCTGCGCCGCTCGGCGCGCGCCGCGGTGGCCGCCGGCGCGCGGGTGCAGGCGGCGATGCGCATCCTCGGGGACGACGCCCCCGACCACCTGCTCGCGGCCGGGCGCCTGCGCCTGGAGCACGCGCAGGCGTCGCTGGAGGAGCTCGGCGCGCTCGCGGACCCGCCGCTCACCAAGGACGCCGTCGCCGGGCGGATCCGCCGGCTCCTCGCGCTGGCGGACAAACGGGCCAACGCGCTGGGCATCCCCAACACCGAGGCGAGTGTGTCGCCGGAGCTGTTCGAGAACGCCTGAGCACGCAATCGCTACCACGGACGGGGCACAGCGAGAGACCCGGTACGCGGCGTGGCCGTGGAAGCCCATGGGATAGGGTGATTGTCGAAACGGCGCGGCATTCAACCAAATGCCGAGTGTGCCGGGTCGCTCGGTGTGAGGAGACCGACATGGATCGGTTCGGATTCCCGCCGATGATGTCCCGACTCGCTAGGCTCCTGGCACACGACGGCACACGAGCATAGGGGAGTCCTGGACGTGGCTACGCGGGTGGGTGTCAACGGCTTCGGGCGAATCGGTCGTAACTTCTGGCGGGCGCTTGCAGCCAGCCGGCGTAGTGATCTGGAGATCGTCGCCGTCAACGACCTGACGGACAACAAGACGCTCGCGCACCTGCTGAAGTACGACACGACTCTGGGCACGCTGCCCGAGTCGGTCTCCGTCGGCGAGGACGGCATCCGCGTCGGCGACAGCACGATCAAGGTGCTCGCGGAGCGTGACCCGGCCGCCCTGCCCTGGGCTGACCTGGGCGTCGACGTGGTGATCGAGTCGACCGGCCGCTTCACCACGGCCGAGACGGCCGGCAAGCACCTGACCGCCGGGGCGAAGAAGGTCATCATCTCGGCGCCGGCCAAGGGTGAGGACCTCACGGTCGTCATGGGCGTGAACGACGACGTCTACGACCCGGCGAAGCACCATATCCTCTCGAACGCTTCCTGCACGACGAACTGTGTCGCGCCATTGGCGAAGGTTCTCGACGAGGCGTTCGGTATCGAGCGTGGTCTGATGACCACGATCCACGCTTACACCAATGACCAGGTCATCCTTGACTTCCCACATTCCGACCTGCGTCGGGCGCGGGCGGCGGCGCAGAACATCATTCCCACCACCACCGGTGCCGCGAAGGCGACCGCTCTCGTGCTCCCGCACCTCAAGGGCAAGCTCGACGGCATCGCGATGCGTGTTCCGGTCCTTGACGGCTCGGTCACCGACCTTGTCGTGAACCTGGCCCGTCCCGCGTCGAAGGACGAGATCAACGCCGCGTACAAGGCGGCGGCGGAAGGCCCGCTGAAGGGCTATCTCGTCTACACGGAGGACCCGATCGTGTCCTCCGACATCGTGGGTACCCCGGCGTCGTGCACCTTCGACTCGCTGCTCACGATGTCCAGCGGCAGCCAGGTGAAGGTCGTCGGCTGGTACGACAACGAGTGGGGTTACTCCAACCGGCTCGTCGACCTGACCGGGCTCGTCGCCGCCCGGATCTGACATCGGCGAACCGGCCCGTCCATCGCACCTTCGCCCACCCCGGAGCAGCCCAGCGTGAGGACGATCGACGACCTGCAGGTCACCGGTCACCGCGTACTTGTCCGCAGTGATCTCAACGTGCCCCTGGACCATTCCAAGGGCGCGCCGCGCATCACCGACGACGGCCGGGTGCGCGCGAGCGTGCCGACCATCCAGGCTCTTCTGGACCGGAACGCGAAGGTGATCGTCTGCTCGCATCTGGGACGTCCCAAGGGGGCCCCGGAGGAGAAGTACTCCCTCGCCCCGGTCGCCGAGCGGCTCGCCGAGCTGCTCGGCGTCCCGGTGGCGTTCGCCGGGGACGGCGGCGGCGACATCGCCGGTGACCGGGCCCGGGAGGTGGTCGGGCAGCTCGCCGAGGGCCAGGTGGCCCTGCTGGAGAACCTGCGCTTCCACCCGGGCGAGACCAGCAAGGACACCGTCGCCCGCGCGACCTTCGCCGACGAGCTCTCGGCGCTCGCCGAGTTCTACGTCGGCGACGCGTTCGGCGCGGTGCACCGGGCCCACGCGAGCGTGTCGGAGGTGCCCAAGCGCCTCCCGCACGCCGCCGGCCGGCTGGTGCTGACCGAGCTCGAGGTGCTGCGGGCGCTGACCGCGGCGCCGGCCCGGCCGTACGCCGTCGTGCTCGGCGGGTCGAAGGTGTCGGACAAGCTCGGCGTCATCCGGGCCCTGCTGCCGAAGGTGGACACGCTCCTCGTCGGCGGCGGCATGTGCTTCACCTTCCTGGCGGCCCTCGGGCACCCGGTCGGCGCCTCGCTCCTGGAGAGCGAGATGATCGACACCTGCAAGGACCTGCTGGCCGAGGCCGGTGACCGGCTCGTGCTGCCCACCGACGTGGTGGTCGCCGACCGGTTCGCCGCCGACGCGGAGACCGCCGTCGTCGCCGCCGACGCGATCCCGGACGGCTGGCTCGGCCTCGACATCGGGCCGGCATCCACCGCCGCGTTCGCGCGCGTGGTCGCCGGTGCGGCGACGATCTTCTGGAACGGCCCGATGGGCGTGTTCGAGTTCGCGCCGTTCGCGGAGGGTACCCGCGGGGTCGCCGAGGCGGTCGCGGCCGGCGGCGGCTTCTCGGTCGTCGGTGGCGGCGACTCGGCCGCCGCGGTGCGCACCCTCGGCATCCCGGAGGACGACTTCAGCCACATCTCCACCGGCGGCGGCGCGAGCCTGGAGTACCTGGAGGGCAAGACGCTCCCGGGCCTCGCCGCGCTCGACGTCTGAGCACCACCGAGTCTGATCTCCACACTTTCACCGAGGAAGGGAAGCAGGGACGTGGCGAAGGGGGCACCCGCCCGCGGGTCGGCCGGAACCGGCCGGCGGACGCTGGTCGCCGGCAACTGGAAGATGAACCTCAACCACCTCGAGGCCATCGCGCTGGTGCAGAAGGTCGCCTTCGACCTCAAGCCCGCCGAGCTCGAGCGGGTCGAGGTGGTCTTTCTGCCGCCGTTCACCGACCTGCGCAGCGTCCAGACGCTGATCGACGGCGACAAGCTCGCCGTCGGCTACGGCGGCCAGGATCTCTCCCCGCACGGCTCGGGCGCCTACACCGGCGACATCAGCGGGCCGATGCTGTCCAGGCTTGGCTGCTCGTACGTCGTCGTCGGGCACTCCGAGCGGCGCACGTACCACCACGAGGACGACGCGCTGGTCGCCTCGAAGGTCCTGGCGGCCTACAAGCACAACATCACGCCGATCCTGTGCGTCGGCGAGCACGAGGACATCCGCGCCGCCGGAACGCATGTCGAGCACGTCCTGGCACAGCTCGAGGGCTCGCTGGCCGGTGTGAGCGCGGAGCAGGCGGCCACACTCGTCGTCGCCTACGAGCCGGTCTGGGCGATCGGTACCGGGCGCACCGCCTCCGCCCAGGACGCGCAGGACATGTGCGCCGCCGTGCGCGGCCAGCTCACAAAGCTGTACGGCGAGCCGATCGCGGCCGGCATCCGGGTCCTCTACGGCGGCTCGGTGAAGGCCGCCAACGCGGCCGAGCTGTTCACCATGCCCGACGTGGACGGCGGTCTGGTCGGCGGTGCGAGCCTGGTCGCCGAGGAGTTCGTCGGCATCATCCGCAGCGGTCCGGCGGCGTAGCGGGGGCTGTCCGCCACCGGTACGCGCCCGCGGCCGGCCGCGCACGAGCCGTCCCGGGGTGTGCCACATCGGTGACCGGGCGGTGTCATGTACGTTTGCACGATCGTCGAGTAGCCCGATCGGGTGCGACGGTACGGGCCCACCACACGTTGCTGGAAAGGCGGAGGAGGTGCGTAGGACGGTGGCGAGGCTCCGCTGGGAGGCTCGACCCGGCCACCGGGTCGCCTGCCACGTCCCCGAGGAGCGGGAGCTGGTCTAGATGACGGTCGGTCTGTCGATCGCCCTGATTGTCGCGAGTGTGCTGTTGGTGCTGTTGGTGCTGTTGCACCGGGCCAAGGGCGGCGGTCTGTCGACACTGTTCGGGGGCGGTGTCTCCTCGTCACTGGGGGGATCGTCCGTGGTCGAGAAGAATCTCGACCGCCTCACCGTCGCGGTGGCCCTCTTGTGGATCACCTGCATTATCGGTCTCGGTCTGCTCCTGAAGAATTGAACGCCTCTCCGGGGCGGCGGCTCGGTCATGCCCGAGGGATCGCCGCCCTGCTCACCGCCCTCCTGACCACGGTCGCCCTGCTCACTGTCGCGGGATGCAGCGGCGAGTCGGACCCGACGCCGGGCCCGATGGCGGCGAGCCCGACCACGCCGCCGACGACTGCCTCCCCGCTCGAGAAGCCCGGCGGCACGCTGCGCCTGCTGACCGGGCGGATGCCGACCGGCGACCCCGGGTGGGCCGACGAGCCGGGGGAGCGGGCGTTCGCCCGGCTGGTGACCCGCCAGCTCTACAGCTACCCCGCCGACGCCGACACCGCCAGGTCGACGATCCCGCGCCCCGACCTCGCGGCCGGTGCCCCCGTGGTGACCATGGGCGGCACCGTCTACACCGTGCGGCTGCGCTCGGCGGCCCGGTGGAACACCCCGAACCAGCGCCGGATCACCGCGACGGACGTCGCCCGCGGCCTCAAGCGGATGTGCGCGCCGCCGTCGCCCTCCCCACTGCGCGGGTACTACGCGGCGACGGTCGTCGGCTTCGCCGAGTACTGCGCCGAGCTCGCCGCGGCGCCGGTGGCCGACGCCCCCGCGCTGATCGAGAGCGGCACCGTCCCCGGGATCGAGGTCATCGGCGACGACACCCTCGCGTTCCACCTGATCAAGCCGGTCAACGACTTCGTGGACATCCTGGCCCTGCCGGCCAGCTCGCCGGTGCCGCTGGAGGCCCTGGCCTACCCGCCGGACTCCCAGCAGTACCTCGACAACCTGATCTCCGACGGGCCGTACCGGTTCGTGTCGGAGCCCGGCGGTGGCTACCGGCTGTCCCGCAACCCGGCCTGGAGCGGCTCCTCGGACGGCATCCGGCGGGCGCTGCCCGACCACATCACCGTCACCGACGGGCTCGACCCGGCGACCATCACGGCGCGCATCGAGGCCGGTGACGCGGACATGGCCCTGAGCGGCGACATCCCCGCCGACGACCTGGCCCGACTGGTCGAGAGTGCCGACAGGAAGCTCGTGGTCGCTCCGACCGGCCCGGTCGTCGCCCTCGTCGTCGGGCTCAACGGGCCGTCCGCGGCGGCCCTGCGCGACCAGCAGGCCCGGGAGGCGCTGGCCTACTGCATCGACCGAACGGCGGTGGCCGCCGCGCTGGGCGGCCCCACGCTCGCCACGGCGACGGCCCAGCTCCTGCAGTCGCCGATGACCGGCTACGAGACGTACAACCCCTTCCCGGCCGGGGACGGCTCCGGGGACTCACGGCGCTGCGCCGACGGCCTCGCGAACAACCCGGGCGGGAAGGTGACGGCGCTGTCCCTGCTGACCACGGACAGCGCCACCGACACGGCGGTGGCCGAGGCGCTGCGCGCCGTGTTCGCCCGCGCCGGAATCCGCCTCGACCTGCGCATCCGCACCGGCGCGCAGTACACTGCGGCCGCGTCGAGCCCGGGCGGGCAGTTCTGGGACCTCGCCCTGACCACGATCACCCCGGACTGGTTCGGCGACGCCGGTCGTACCGTCTACGAGCCGCTGCTGGACGAGGCCTGGGTGGGCGCCCGGCCGGCCGACGGCGGCTACCGCCGTCCGGACCTCCTCGCCCGCTACGAGTCCGCCGTGACGGCCTCCTCCGAGGACGACGCCGCCACGGACTGGGCCGGGCTGGAGCGAACGGTGCTGAACGACGCCGCGGTCGTGCCCCTCGCGGTCACCCACACGTCGCGGCTGCGTAGCTCGGCGGTACAGGCGTTCACGATCGTGCCGTCGCTGGGAACCGCCGATCCCACAGCGGTTTCGCTCGGTCCCTGAGGGTCTCCGGACCGGCGGCGGGACCAGTCGCACACCCGTGAGGGGGCCCCTAGGGGCCCCCTCACGTATTAGGAAGCCCCGGTGAGGGTGGTCGGTGCAACCCGTGGTGGACCTCCCGGCCTACACTCCGGAACAGACGTGCTCGACAAGTGCCGGGGGGTGCTGAGGACGTCTACGGTGGCGGTTCGGACGTGGGTGGTCCGGCCGCGGGGGGCCGACCGCCGAGCTACCACCCATGGGACGAGACGAAGGAGCACGCGGGCCGTGGCAGGTGGCAACGCCATCCGGGGGAGCCGGGTCGGGGCAGGGCCGATGGGGGAGGCCGAGCGGGGCGAGACCGCCCCTCGGCAGCGGATTTCCTTCTGGTGCGCCAACGAGCACGAGACGAAACCGGCCTTCGCGGCCGACGCCTCCATCCCGGACACGTGGGACTGTCCGAGCTGCGGCTTCCCGGCCGGGCGGGACCGTGAGAACACGCCCGCCCCGCCGAAGACGGAGCCGTACAAGACACACCTCGCCTACGTGCGGGAGCGTCGCAACGAGAAGGACGGCGAGGCGATCCTGGCCGAGGCGCTGGCGAAGCTGCGGGGCGCGCCGGCCAACTGACCGGCGCACCGCAGGGCACCGGGCCGGCGATGCCGCGTGACGGCGGTTCGTCCGGCCCGGGCCCGGCAGAGATGATCGGCTCCACCGGATCGATCGTCGCCGGCCGGGTCGTCGCCGGCCGCTACCGGCTGATCGAATGCGTCGGCGCCGGCTCGATGGGCACGGTGTGGCGCGCCCTCGACGTGCTGCTGCGGGCCGAGGTGGCCGTGAAGGCCATCTGGATCGGCGGCCGCGCGGGTGCTCCGGGCCCGGACGGCGCCGACCCGCAACGGCTGGCCGCGGCCGTGCGCGAGGCCCGCAACGCCGCCCAGCTGCGGGCGAACCCGCACGTGGTCTCGGTGACCGACGTCATCCAGGACGGCGGCCTGCCGTGGATCGTCATGGAGCTGGTCGCCGCCACGTCGCTGGACACAGCGGTCCGCCGCGGCGGACCGCTGCCGCCGCGCCGGGTGGCCGAGATCGGGCTCGCCGTCCTGGACGCGCTGACCGCCGGCCAGCGGGTCGGCCTCCTGCACCGTGACGTGAAGCCGTCGAACATCCTGCTCGCCGACGACGGGCGGGTGCTGCTCACCGACTTCGGCATCGCCACCAACGTCGCGGACACGACCGACGCAGGCGCGAGCGGCAGTGCGGGAACCCCCGCCTACCTCGCGCCGGAACGGATCACCCGGGGCCCGGCCTCGCTCGCGGCCGACCTGTTCTCCCTCGGCGCCACCCTCTACTTCGCCGCCGGCGGCATCCCGCCGTTCGCCCGCGAGACGGTGCCGCTCACCCTCGGCGCGGTCCTGCACGTCGATCCACCCGCGCTGACGGACACCGACGCGCTGTGGCCGGCGATCGGCGGCCTGCTGGTCAAGAACCCACAGGCGAGGCTGAGCGCGGAGGGCGCGGAGGTCCTGCTCACCCGCGTACTGCGGCTGGTCCCCGGCGAGCCGGACAATGCTGCCGCGCGACCATCGACCACGCGCCCACCGACCGAGCCGCCCGCCGCCCGGCCAGCGCGGCGGCAGACGGCCGCCCCGCCAATGGCCGGGTCCGCCCCGCGGCCAGTGCCACCAGTGCCACCAGTGCGGCCAGTGCCTGCGCCGTGGCCGGTGCCTCTCCCGGACGGCCCGCGCCGGCGCCGTCCACTGGTCGCGCTCGCCGCCGGTGTGGGGCTCGTGCTTGTCCTGGTCGCCGCCGGGCTGCTCTGGGCCGCGCGGGACGAGCGCCCACCGTCCACAGCCGGCCCACCGTCCACAGCCGGCCCGCCGCCCGCCGCCGACCTGCTGCCCGCCGGCATGGCCGGCACGTGGGTCGGATCGGTGACCCAGGGGCCGATCGAGTTCGGCGTCGAGATCGTGCTCAGGCGCGGCGGCATCGGCGAGATCGTCGGTGACAGCGACTATCCGACGGACGGCTGCGCCGCGCGGCTGCGCCTCCTGGAGGCCGGCGCTGACCGCGTCACCGTCCAGGAACGGCTGTTCCGCTCGGGCGCGCTGTGTCGTGGCGCCGAACGGCTCGTGCTGGCGTTGCGCCCCGACGGCCGGCTGGCCTACACCTTCCCCGCGACGAATATCAACTCAACGGGTACCGGCGTTCTCACCCGGCGCTGACCGGCGGGGCCGGTGCCGGCCGGTTCACCCCCGCTGGGTGAGCGTGGCGGTGCGCCGCGGCGCACCGAGTGGGTATGAGTCGGGTCTCGCCGGCAGGTCGGTCACGCCGGCGGAGTGCCCGTGAGCTCCGGCCGGCGGCCGCCGCGTCGCCCGATCCGCGGCCGCGGTGCCGCGGTCCGGTGGGCCGCGACGGTGAGAGGAGGAATGGTGGACCCCGACTTCCCGTTGCTCAGTGTCTTCCTTTACATGCTGTGGTTCTTCTGTTTCACGATGTGGCTGTTCCTGATGTTCACGGTGATCACGGACGTCTTCCGCAGCCATGATCTCTCCGGGTGGGGCAAGGCCGGCTGGACGGTGCTGATCATTGTCCTGCCGCTGATCGGTTTGCTGGCCTACCTGATCGTCAGGGGCAGCTCCATGCACGACCGCCAGGCCCGGCAGGTGGCATCCCAGGCCGACATGTGGCGCACCGAGGTCCGCGCGGCCGCCGGCCGGCCGAGCGCCGCCGACGAGCTCAGCCGGCTTGCGGACCTCCGCGACCACGGCGTCATCAGCACCAACGAGTTCGAACGGGAGAAGACGAAGATCCTGGCCTGAACGAGATCCCGGCCTGAACCGGGCACGGCCGGCTTCCCCGGTCGCCCCTGCCTCCCGCGGGGGTCGCGCCTGTCCGCGACCTCCGCGGGAGTTTCGCTCAGAGTTCGCTCAGAGCCGGGACGCGGCGGCGCGGTCCACCAGCCAGAGCGTGCGCTCCCGGCCCACCGCGCCGGAGGCCGGGAAGGCCACCGGATCCGCGCCGGGCGTCAGCGCGTTCGCCACCGCCTCGGCCTTCTCCTCCCCGGCGACGACCACCCAGACCTCACGGGCGGCCCGCAGCGCGGGGAACGTCAGTGTCACCCGGGTGGGCGGCGGTTTCGGGCAGTCCCGGACGGCGGTCACCGTCCCGGTGGCCACGGCCGCCGGCGAGTCGGGGAAGATCGACGCGACGTGCGTCTCCGGCCCGAGCCCGAGCAGCAGGACGTCGAACGCCGGAACGGCGGAACCGGCCACCGCCCGCGCCGCGAGCGTCTCCGCGTACGCCGCGGCGGCCGTCTCCGGCTCGGCGACACCGCCGCCGCCCGCTCCCGCGAGGTGGCCCATGGGGAAGACCCGCGTCGGGTCCACCGGAACGTGCGCGAGCAGCGCCTCCCGGGCCTGCTGGTCGTTGCGGTCGGGGGAGTCCGCCGGCACGAAGCGCTCGTCGCCCCACCAGACGTCCACCCGGGCCCAGTCGACCGCGTCCACCGCGGGGCTGGCCCGCACCGCGCGCAGCAGCGCCACGCCGATGCCGCCGCCGGTGAGCACGATCGAGGTCTCGCCGCGCGCCGCCTGGGCGTCCACCAGCGCGGTGATGAGCCGCGCCGCCGCCGCCCGCGCGAGCACGCCGGCGTCCGCGTGGACGACCACCGTGGGCGGTTCCGGAGCGGGCCCGCCGCCCGCGGGCACGGGCGGCGTCACGACGCCGCGGGCGGGATCGGCGTGGGTGGGATCGCCGCGAGTGCCGCCTCGGAGCGCTCCAGCGCCGGATCGCGCCAGATGTGCTCGCGGTGCAGCGGTCGGCTGTTCAGATCCGGGACGCCGCTCCAGGCCGAGAGCGCCTCGGCGTACACGCTGTCGTCGTCGAGGCGGCGCAGTTCCTCCGCGAGCAGGTCACCCAGCCCTCGTTCGGGCAGCGGCAGCACCCTGGTGGGGTAACCCGTGCGGGTGATACCGGCCGAACGGCTGTCCGTGCGGGCCAGTGAGAGCTCGCCGTCGCCCACCGCCAGGCGGACGCTCTGGATGCCCTTCTTACCCGGCGCGTCGGTGATCGTTACCGGGACCCGCAGCTTCGCCTGCAGCCAGCCGGCGAACAGGCGGGCGCTGGGGTTGCCCGGCTCGCTGACGACCGTCGCCGGCCCCACCGGCTCGGAGACCTGGTCGAACGCGGCCGCCAGCAGGGTGCGCCACCCCGAGATGCGGGTCCAGGCCAGGTCGGTGTCACCGGGGACGAAGTCCTCGGCCCGCTGCAGCAACGCGGCCAGCGGGTCGTGGGCCGCGTAGGTCCCGGTGACCCGGCGGTCGGCGAACACGCCGAGCGGGTCGTAGGCGATCTTCTCCGGGGGAGCGTCGTACCACCAGGTGACCACGGGGGCGTCCGGCGCGAGCAGCGGGAGCACGACCGACTCGGCGTGCAGCGCGAGCCGGCCCGACATCCGCATCACGACGGCCTCGCCGGGCCCCAGCCGGCCGCCGATCGACACCTCGGCGTCCAGCCGAGGGTGCGGCGAGTCGATCTGCCGGCGCACGACGATCAGCAGCCGGCACGGGTGGGCGGCGGCGGCCGCGGTGGCGGCGCTCTCCGCCTGGCTGACGTGCTGCTCGTCCACGACCACCACGAGCGTCAGCGCCAGGCCGAACGCGAGCGCGCCGGCGGCCCGCCGCTCGGCGGACAGCGCCTTGACCACCGCCGATCCGGTGGTGTCCCACAGGGTGGTCATGACAGTCTCCCTTCGGCGTGGCGCGGATAGCGGGTCATGGCCGGCGCCACCGGCGGCCGTCGCGGGCGAGCATGTCGTCGGCCGCCGCCGGGCCCCAGCTCCCGGCCCGGTACGTGTGCGGCTTCGTGCTCCGCCAGAACTCCTCGAGCGGGTCGATGATCCGCCACGACTCCTCGACCTCGGCGTTGTTCGGGAACAGCGTCGCGTCGCCGAGCAGGACGTCCAGGATCAGGCGCTCGTAGGCCTCGGGCAGCGCCTCGGTGAACGCCTCGCCGAACAGGAAGTCCATGGCGACGTCGCGCACCTCCATGGCCGAGCCGGGGACCTTCGAGCCGAAGCGCAGCGTGACGCCCTCGTCCGGCTGCACCCGGATCACCAGCTGGTTGTTGCCCAGCTCGGCGGTGTCGGTTTCGTCGAACGGCAGGTGCGGCGCCTTGGTGAAGGTGATCGCGATCTCGGTGACCCGCCGCGGCAGGCGCTTGCCCGTCCGCAGGTAGAACGGCACGCCGGCCCAGCGCCGCGTCTCGACGCCGAGCTTCACCGCGACGAAGGTCTCCGTCGTCGAGTCCGCCGGGATGTCGGCTTCCTCAAGGTAGCCGCGGACCCGCTCGCCGGCGAGCCAACCCTGCGAGTACTGCCCGCGCACGGCGAACGTGGCGTAGTCGTCGGGCAGCGACACCGCCCGCAGGACCTTCAGCTTCTCGGTGCGGATGGTGTCCGCGCCGAAACTGACCGGCTCCTCCATCGCGGTGAGCGCCAGCAGTTGCAGCAGGTGGTTCTGCAGGACGTCGCGGGCCGCGCCGGTCTCGTCGTAGAAGCCGGCCCGGGTGCCGATGCCGACGTCCTCGGCCATGGTGATCTGCACCGAGTCGACGAAGTGGGAGTTCCAGATCGGCTCGAAAAGGGTGTTGGCGAACCGCAGGGCGAAGAGGTTCTGAACCGTCTCCTTGCCCAGGTAGTGGTCGATGCGGAAGACGTCGTCGGGGGTGAAGACGTCGTCGACCAGCGAGTTCAGTTCGCGCGCGGACTCCAGGTCGTGCCCGAACGGCTTCTCGATGACGACCCGGCGCCAGCCGCCCGCGGCCTCGTTGGAGGCCAGGCCCGTCCGCTGCATCTGCTTGAGGACGACGGGAAAAGCCGTCGGCGGGATCGACAGGTAGAAGGCCGCGTTGCCCCGGATCCCGTGGCTGTGCTCCAGGTCGGTCAGCGTCGCGGCGAGGCCGTCGAACGCGGCGTCGTCGGAGAACGAGCCCTGGCAGAACCGCAGGGAGCCGGCGAGCCGCTCCCAGGTGTCCTCGCGGAACGGTGTCCGGGCGCCGCGTTCCGCCGACTCGCGGGCGAAGGCGGCGAACTCGTCGTCGCTCCAGTCCCGGCGGGCGAAGCCGACCAGGACGAAACCCGGCGGGAGCAGCCCCCGGTTCGCGAGATCGTAGACGGCCGGTATGAGCTTCTTGCGGGCCAGGTCACCGGTCGCGCCGAAAACCACCAGCGCGCTGTTGTCCGGTAGCCGCGGCAGCCTCCGGTCCCGTGGATCCCGCAGTGGGTTGCCACTAGCGGTGGACGCCACCCGTTCCCCCTTCACAGTTCGTGGTGCTCGCGATTCATGGTGACCGCGGCCCGTGTCACCGCCGGTCCGCCTCCCCGATACTCCCGCCGGCCGGCCCGGTCTGCCCAGGCGGGATGGCGCGGCCGGGCGGAGGAGGTCGGACGGACGGGTCGGGCGGACGGGGCCGGACCGGCGGAACGGTCAGGACGCGGCGGAGCCGAGCTGCTCGCGGATGGTGTCGAGGAGCTGGTTCCAGGAGTCCTCGAACTTGCGGACGCCCTCGACCTCCAGCACCTCGACGACGTCGGCCATGTCCACTCCGAGCTCGGCGAGCTCGGCCAGGACGGCGCGGGCGTCCTCGTAGTTGGGCGTGATGGTGTCGCCGGGCACGACCCCGTGGTCGGCGAACGCCTCGAGCGTCGCCTCCGGCATCGTGTTGACGGTGCCCGGGGCGATCAGCTCCGTCACGTAGAGGGTGTCCGGCAGCCCCGGGTCCTTCGTCGACGTCGACGCCCACAGCGGGCGCTGGGGCTTCCCGCCGGCGGCGGCGAGCCGCTCCCAGCGCGGCGTGCTGAAGATCTTCTCGTACAGCTCGTAGGCGAGCCGGGCGTTGGCGATCGCGGCCTTCGAACGCAGGGCCTCCGCCTTCGGGGTGCCGATCTTCGCGAGCCGGCCGTCGACCTCGCTGTCGACGCGGCTGACGAAGAAGGACGCGACGGAGGCCACGTCGGAGATGTCCCGGCCGGCGGCGAGGGCCTGCTCGAGGCCGGTCATGAACGCGTCCATGACGGCCTCGTAGCGGTCCAGCGCGAAGATCAGCGTCACGTTCACGCTGATGCCCTGCGCCAGCGTCGCGGTGATGGCCGGCAGGCCGGACTTCGTCGCCGGGATCTTGATGAACAGGTTCGGCCGGTCGACCGACCACCACAGGGCACGGGCCTCGGCGACCGTGCGCTCGGTCTCGTGCGCGAGCCGCGGGTCGACCTCGAGGGAGACCCGGCCGTCGACGCCGGAGCTGGCGTCGTAGGCGGGTCGCAGGATGTCGCAGGCGTCGCGGATGTCCGCCGCGGTGATCGCGCGGACGGCCTCGCCCACGTCGACCCCGCGAACGGCCAGGTCGCGGAGCTGCTCGTTGTACGTCTCACCGCCGCCGATGGCCTTCTGGAAGATCGTCGGGTTGCTGGTGACGCCGACGACGCTGCGGGTGCGGGCGAGCTCGGCGAGGTTGCCGGTCCGGATCCGCTCGCGGCTGATGTCGTCCAGCCACACCGCCACGCCGGCGGCTGACAGGTCGGACAGGGGCTTGCTCATCGGACGTAATCCTCTCCGCGGCCGTGTCGTCGCGCCGCAGTGGTGCGGTCGGTGCAGTGGTCCGTGGGTGGGCTTATCGTTCGGGGCGGCCCCGCCGGGCACCGGCGTCGCCGGGCCCGCTGATCGTCGGATGGGCTGATCGTCGGATGGACCGGCGCGTCGTCGCGCGGCCCACGATGGGTGCTCGTCCCCCACAATGATCGCACCCGGCCGGACGGCCCTCCGTCGCCATTGCGCGGCCAGGTGCGGCGGACGCGGGCGTCCCGGCCGAAATCGTCACTGCCCTTGCGCCGCCTTCCTTACTGCTTACGGCGACCGTGCCAGATGTCCCTGCCCTCGGCCCTACCCGCATGCGTGATCCTCACCCCAGTGTCCGTGTCCGAGTGGCACACCGGGAACGTGCCGAAGAACACTGGCTTTCCGCTGGCCTGCCGCCGTCCGCCGCGGCAGCCGACGTCGCCCGGCCGCGGCCGCCGACGTCACCAGCCCGCGGCCGCGGGCGGCGGCGACGCGCGCGGCCTGCGCACAGCAAGCCCGGCGCCCCCGGTGGACGGCGCCCACACGCGGGGTGCGGACCCCATCGGGACGCAGCCCACGCGCACTGCCCGGCTCCCGGCAGCTAGACTCCGACACGTCGTAGAACACCACCCACGCCCTCTCTCGGGCACCGTCCCGCGCGGTTCGCTGGATGACCGCGCCGATCGCGAGGTCGTTCTGTCTCCCGAGGCCGTTGTTCGCCACCGGCAGGGCTTGCCCCGCCGCCCGGTGACGTCGAGCGGTGGCCGTCCGGCCACGGCGGGACCTGCCCCGCGGGCCATTCCCGCCGCGGGCGCGGGTCAACCGCCGCGTGTTGCCGTGACCTCCGCCGCCGTCCCGGTACCCGCCGTCCCGGTACCCGCGGCGCCGGCCGCCGGGGCGGAGCCGTCCGGTGATGTCCTGGTCGTTCCCCGGGGCCGACTGGCCCGGGCGACCGACCGGGCCCGGTCCTACATAGCGCTGATGAAACTGCGGGTCGTGGAGCTGCTCCTCGTCTCCACGGTGCCGGTCATGCTCCTCGCCGAGCGCGGGATGCCGTCCTGGTGGCTGATCGCGGTGACGCTGCTCGCCGGCACCCTCTCCGCCGGCAGCGCCAACACGATCAACTGCTACGTCGACCGCGACATCGACCAGCTCATGGGCCGCACGAAACGCCGCCCGCTCGTCCGGGAGGTCGTCGAACCCGCCCAGGCGCTGCGTTTCGGCATCGCCCTCGGCATCATCTCGACCCTCATGTTCGGCCTGCTGGTCAACTGGACGTCGGCCGTGCTGTCCGTCGGGGCCATCGCCTTCTACGTCTTCGTCTACACGCTCGGCCTCAAGCGACGCTCCCCGTCGAACATCGTCATCGGCGGCGCCGCGGGCTGCTTCCCGGTGCTGATCGGCTGGTCCGCCGTGACCGGCACGGTCGGCTGGCCCGCCGTGCTGCTCTTCGCGGTCGTGTTCTTCTGGACGCCGCCGCACTTCTGGGCGCTGGCGATCCGCTTCAAGGACGACTACGCCGCCGCCGGCGTCCCGATGCTCCCCGTGGTGGCCACGCTCGAGGTCGTCACCCGCCGCATCCTGGCCTACTCCTACCTGATGGTCGCGGTCTCCCTCGCCGTCGCCCCCGTGGCCGACATCGGCCTGGTGTACCTGGTCCCGGCGGTTCTGCTCGGCGCCTGGTTCGTCGCCGAGGCCCACCGGATGGCCGCCCGCGCCAAGCGCGGCGAGGAGATCAAGCCGATGCGCCTGTTCCACATGTCCATCACCTACCTGACCCTCCTCTTCGCGGCCCTGGCCGTCGCGGCGCTGCTCTGACACCCCCCTGATCCGGTACCGCTGTTAGCTGGCTCCCGCCCGTCACCCGCATCCAGGGTGACGGGCGTCGTCGGTTCCGGAGCCGGTCGGCAGCGCTCGGCGCACGCTTGACCTGAAGCGCTTGAGGTTCGTCAGCCTGGGGTCATGACGGAGACGGACGTGCGGATGATGATGACGATTCAGGAGGTCTCGCGGCGGACGGGGTTCACCGAGCCGACGCTGCGCTACTACGAACGGGTGGGCCTGTTCGGCTTCGCTACCTGCGAGCCAAGGCCGATCTGTGGGCCGCCCGTGATCGCGGGGACCTCGACGCGGAGATGCGTGCCGTGGACGTGGTCACCGATCCCGCCGAGCCCGGCCTCAGCGCGTACGTGAAGTCGAAGACCCTCGCCGAGCGCGCCGCGTGGGACTTCGTGCGGCGCGAAGGCGGAACGCTGGAACTCGCGGTGATCAACCCGGTCGGGATCTTCGGGCCGGTGCTGGGCGCGGACTACGCCAGCTCCATCGACCTGGTACGGCGCCTGCTCGCCGGTGCCATGCCCGCCATCCCCCGCCTGTACTCCGGGGTCGTCGACGTCCGCGCCGTCGCCGAGTTGCATCTCCTGGCCATGAACAGCCCGGCCGCGGCGGGACAGCGGTTCCTCGCCGTCGCCGGTGACGAGTACAGCCTGCCCGCCATCGCCGGCGGCGCGCGGCGCGGCGATAACGGTGCCGTAGCGGCGGCTCTGCGTGGCGCGGTGTCATGGTGCGTCGATCTGTGTGCGGTGTCGGCGCCTGCACGATGCCGCCTGTTTCGGCTGCCCGCCAGGCAGGGAAAACAGGTTCTCAACTTGATGGTTGACGTCCTGGCCGCCCACGCCTACCGTCATCGTCAACCGATCGGTTGAGGGAAGGTTTTGTGGATCAGCTGTCGCGACTCTTCGCGGCGCTCACGGACCCGACACGGCGGGATCTGGTCGCCCGGCTCACGGCCGGCGACGCCACCGTCGGCGAGCTCGCCGCGCCGTACGACATGTCCGTCCAGGCGGTGTCGAAGCACCTGAAGGTGCTTGAGCAGGCGGGACTGATCACCCGGGCGGGGAGCGCCCATCGCAGTCCTGTGCACCTCGAAGCCGAGGTGCTCGACCTGATGACGGGGTGGATAGAGCGGTACCGCCGCCGAGCCGAGCAGCGCTACCGCCGCCTGGACGCGGTGCTGGCCGAGATGAACGGCAGTCCGGCGAACGAGGCGTCCACCGCCGGGAGCGGCGGGCCGGACGCGGGCACGAACGACGAACAGCCAATGAGGGGAACAGCCTGATGAGTAGCAACAGCAGCACCGCCACCGCGGGGACGACCCGCATCGAAGCCGACCCGCGGGTACCGCTGATCCGGCTCACCCGGGACTTCGCCGCCACACCGGAGCAGCTCTTCCGCGCGCACACCGACCCGGCCCTGTTCGCCCGGTGGGTCGGGCCGGACGGGTTGGACACGACGATCGAGCACTGGGACGCCACCAACGGCGGAAGCTGGCGCTATGTCGCCCGTCGGGACGGTGTCGACTTTCGCTTCCGCGGCTGCTTCCATGAGGTCCGCCCGGACCGGATCGTGCAGACCTTCGCCTTCGAGGGCGAGCCGGACAGCGTGGCGCTGGAGACGATGTGGTTCGAGGACCTCGGTGACGGCCGCACCCGGCTGCACGCCCAGTCGCTGGTCGACAGCTTCGAGAGCAGGGACGCCTGGCTACGCGGCGGCATGCAGACCGGCATCGACGAGGGCTACGCCAAACTGGCTGCCCTGGTGTCCTCCGGTGCCGTCTGATCCGGGCGCGCCGAACAGTGCGGAACCCACGATGACGACGTCCGAGGGGACGAGACCCCCATCCCCGGCAGCATCCTCCGTGGCGCTGACGGCGCTCGCCGACCGCCCGGCCGAGCGCCACCGGCGGATCGCCGGCACCTTTACCGACCGGGTTCTCGGGACCCGGGACTGGGACGCCCCCGCGCCGGTCGCCGGTTGGGTAGCCCGCGACGTGGTCGGTCACCTGTGCGAATGGTTCACCGGCTTCCTTGAGGCAGGCGGCGGGCCGGCCCTGCGGCACGGTCCACCCGTCGACGAGGACCCGGTGCGGGCGTGGCAGACACACGCCGATGCTGTCCAGCGGCTCCTCGACGACCCGACCACCGCCGCGCTGACCCTTCGCAACCCGCACATGGGCGAGCTGTCGGTCGCCACAGCCACCGACATGATCTACACGGCCGACGTATTCATGCACACCTGGGACCTGGCCAGGGCCACCGGCCAGGACGGTCGCCTCGACGCTGGCTTCTGCGGCCTGCTGCTCGGCGGCATGGAACAGATGGAGGACGTCATCCGATCCTCCGGCCAGTACGGGCCACGGGTCGCCGTCCCCGACGATTCGGACGCCCAGACCCGCCTGCTCGGCTTCATCGGCCGCGACCCGTTCTGGCGGCCCGGCGGCCGGTAGCTCGGCTGGCCCGACCGCTACGGCGGGGAGGTCAACCCGCGGCGACCTGGCGGGAGCCCGTCCAGGCGCTCTCCCTCGCCGGGGGGCGTTCGCTCATGGCCAGCCACAGCTGGACGGTGACGATCCACATGATGGTCGCGCCGGCCATGTGCAGGGCGACGAGCAGCGGCGGGATGCCGGCGAAGTACTGGGTGAAGCCGATCGCGGCCTGGGCGACGACGGTCAGCGCGAGGGCGTTCGCGCTGCGGCGGGCCTCCGCGGGGGCGGGCGTCAGCCGGACGGCGAAGATCATCGCAACGGTGAGGCCGGTGAGGATCATCGCGCCGTCGGCGTGGAGCTGGGCGACGTTGACGATGTCGAAGCCGAACCGCTTCGTGTCCTCACTGTCGCCGCTGTGCGGCCCGGTGCCGGTCACGACGGTGCCCAGGACGAGCACGCCCCCGGCCACGGTCATCAGCAGCCGGGCGAGCCAGAGGAGCTCCGGGCGGACCGCCGGCGGGGTCGGGCCGGCGGCCTGACGGGCCCGCCGGTGCAGCGCCACGGCGTTGAACAGCAGGACCATCGACAGCAGGAAGTGCGCGGCGACGGTGGCCGGGTGCAGCTTCACCAGCACCGTGATCCCGCCGAGCACCGCCTGGCCGACGAAGCCGAGCCACAGGCCGAGGGAGAGCAGCAGCAGGTCCCGCCGCGGTTCGCACAGCCGCCGGGCCGCGATCGGCAGGGCCAGCACGACCAGGCCGACGACGATGCTGACGACCCTGTTGCCGAACTCGATGGCGCCGTTGAGGGCGTATGCCGAGTGCGGGGTGAAGGAGCCGTCGCCGCACTGCGGCCAGGTGGGGCAGCCCAGCCCGGAGCCGGTCAGCCGGACGGCGCCGCCGCTCACCACGATCGCGGCGAGCAGGAGGACACTGGCCAGTGTCAGCCGGCGGAAGGCGCGCAGCCCGATCACCGGTAGCCGGCCGGTGGTGGTGTCCGGCTGGCTGGCGCCGCCGCTCTCGCGGGGCTTGCTCCGACGATCGGTAGAAGTTGGCATCGCGGTCATAGTAATCCGCCCGAGTCCGTGGCAAGGGGTGCGCGCCGCCACTACCGGGTGGCCCGGCACCGGCGCGCGGGCCGTGGTCGCCGGCCGGCTATTCCCAGCGGAACAGCCGCGCCGCGAGCCCCAGCGCGCCCACCGACCACAGTGCGAGCACGAGCAGGTTGCCCGCCCCCGGCCCGGAGCCGTCGGCCAGCACCGCGCGCAGCCCGTCCGACAGCGCGGCCGTGGGCAGGGCCTCGGCGACGACCCGCATCCAGCCGGGCAGCTCGTCCAGCGGGAACACCACGCCGCCCACCAGGAGCAGCAGCAGGTACACGCCGTTCGCGGCGGCGAGTGTCGCCTCGGCGCGCAGCGTGCCGGCCATCAGCAGGCCCAGGCCGGAGAAGGCGGCCGTCCCGAGCAGGACGAGCAGGATCACCCAGCCCGCGCTGGCGACCGAGCCGGCCGGGTCCCAGCCGAGGGCGAAGCCGACGGCGACCAGCAGGACGAGCTGGACGACCTCGACCGCGAGCACGGCCAGCGTCTTGCCCGCGAGCAGGATCGAGCGGGGGAGCGGGGACGCGCCCAGCCGCTTGAGCACCCCGTAGGAGCGCTCGAACCCGGTCGCGATGGCCTGGCCGGTGAACGCGGTGGACATCACGGCCAGCGCGAGCACCCCGGGGACGAGGAAGTCCACTGAGCTCTGCGTGGTCGTCGAGGTCGGCAGGACGTCCACGGCGGAGAAGAAGACGAGCAGGCCGATCGGGATGATCAGGGTGAGCAGGACGGATTCGCCGCGGCGCAGGGTGAGTGTGAGCTCGAGGCGGGTCTGCGCGGCCAGCATCCGGGCCCGCGGCGCCGCGCCCGGCGCCGGGCGCAGATCAAGCACGGTGCCGGGCGCGGCGCCGGCCGTGGCGGTGTCGGCCACGCTCATGACGCCAGCTCCGAGCCGGTCAGCTCCACGAACACGTCCTCCAGGGTGCGCTGTTCGACCCGCAGGTCCTCGGCGAGCACGCCGTTGCTGGCGCACCACGCGGTGACCGCGGCGAGCAGCTGGGGGTCGACGGTGCCCTGCACCAGGTAGTGGCCGGACGGCCCCTCCCGGCCGGTCGTGCCGTCGGGCAGGGCCAGCAGCAGGCGCTCGACGTCGAGGCCGACCGGCGCGCGGAAGCGCAGCTGGCCCTCGGCGCCGCCGCGGGTCAGCTCGGCCGGCGACCCGGCGGCGGCGACCCGGCCCCGGTTCACGATCACGACCTGGTCGGAGAGGCGCTCGGCCTCGTCCATCGCGTGGGTGGTGAGCACGACCGTGACCCCGGACAGCCGCAGCTCCTCGATGAGCTCCCAGGTGTCGCGGCGGCCCTGGACGTCGAGGCCCGCGGTCGGCTCGTCGAGGAAGACCAGCTCGGGCCGGCCGACGACGGCCATCGCGAGGGAGAGCCGCTGCTGCTGGCCGCCGGAGAGCCGGCGGAACGGCACGCCCGCAACCTCGGCGAGCCCGAGGCGTTCCATCAGGACGCCCGCGTCGAGCGGGTTGGCATGGTGCGCGGCGATCAGCCGCAGCATCTCGCCGGCGCGCGCGCCCGGGTACATGCCGCCAGCCTGCAACATCACACCCACCCGCGGGCGGAGCGCGGCGCCGTCGCGGATCGGGTCCAGACCGAGGACGCGGACCTCGCCGCTGTCGGCCGCCCGGAATCCCTCGCAGATCTCGATCGTGGTGGTCTTGCCGGCGCCGTTCGGCCCGAGCACGGCGGTGACGGAACCCACCGAGACGCTCAGCGACAGGCCGTCGACCGCCCGGATCTGGGCCGCGCGCTCCCCGCCGGGGAGGACCTGGCCCTCGATGGTCTGTGTGCCGCGGGTCTGTGTGCCGCGGTCGGCACGCCCGGGCGGCGGCGCGTCACCCTGTTTGGTCTCGGTGGGCGGGTGCGCCTGGCGGCGCCCGTGGGCCCGGGAAGATCTTGGTATGGTCGCGGGGCCTCCGGAGGCCTCGGGCGTTCCGGCGCGCAGGTAGCGCGGACGTGCGGTGTTCCCGCCGGCGGACCGCCGGTAGATCTTGACCAGATCGGTCACCTCGACTGCCAGGACCTCCGCCACGCCGCCGATCCTACGGACTCGGCGCGGGGTTATCCGTGCCGTTATCGCCGGGCGTTATCGGCGGGGTTGTGTCGGGCGGACCGTGGCCGCCCGGCGCCGGCCGCCGGCCGGTACCGGCTCGCCGGCCTCGACCAGCGTGCCCCAGGCACCGAGCCGTTCGTAGAGGACGGCGGGTGTCGTGCTGTACAGCCGGGACAGCGACTGGAGGTCGGAGCGGCGCAGGCGCAGCACGTCCCGAGAGCTGTCGGAGCGCAGCACCTGCACGATCGCGATCCACCGGCGCAGCGGGCCCGTCCGGGTCGGGGGCAGCTTGCGCAGGCGGCGCAGGTCGATCACCAGCGGCGGCAGGTCGTCGGTCTCTCGTCGTTCGACCGGCGGCGGCACCAGCAGGGTCGCGGGGACGTCGTACAGCTCGGCGAGCTCGACGAGACGGTGCACCCGCAGGGTCCGGCTGCCACGTTCGTAGGCACCGAGGGTTCCGGCGGTCCAGCGCCCGCCGGTGCGTTCCTGGACGTCGAGCAGGGACAGCCCGCGGCGGTTGCGGGCCGCCCGGAGGCGGCGGCCGAGTTCCAGGGCGTAGTCCGCGTCGGTCACGGTCTCCGTCCGGGGGTCAGGTGCGGCAGGAGACGCCAACCGCCCCCGCAGAACAGGTTGGCAGGTATCGCGGACGGCGGCAGGCAGTTTTCCCAATCAGCCGCGAGCCTTTGTTGTCTCTAAGTGGGCTTCAATCGTTGTCCAGATGTGGGACATGTCGGTTTCTCGTCGCGGAAACCGCGCAAACAACCAGGTCAGCCGCGATCCCAGTCCCGTGAGCGCTCGACGGCGCGCAGCCACTGCCCGTAAAGCTCGGCTCGCTGGTCTTCGCCCATGGCCGGCTGGTACCGCGCCGCGGTGCGTCGTCGGGCGTCCAGCTCGTCGCGCCCGGCGTAGACACCGGTCGCCAGCCCGGCCAGGTAGCCCGACCCCAGCGCCGTGGTCTCGATGTTCTCCGGGACGTCCACCTCGACCCCGAGGATGTCGGCCTGGAACTGCATCAGCCACGGGTTGCGCGCGGCGCCGCCGTCCGCCCGCAGCTGGGTCACCGTCACCCCGGCGCCCGCGGCCATCTCCTCGACGACGTCCCTGGTCTGGTAGGCGATGCCCTCGAGCACCGCGCGGGCCAGGTGCGCCCGGCCGGTCGCCCGGGTGAGGCCGACCAGCGTGCCGCGGGCGCGCGGATCCCAGTGCGGCGCGCCGAGCCCGGCGAGCGCGGGGACGAAGTACACCCCGTCGTTGCCGTCCAGCGAGGCGGCCAGCGCCGCGGTCTGCTCGGCGTCGGAGATGACGCCCAGCCCGTCACGCAGCCACTGCACCGCGGAGCCGGTGGAGAGAATCGCCCCCTCCAGCGCGTAGGTGAGCGACTCGCCGTCGAGCCCGAACGCGACAGTGCGCAGCAGCGACGACTGCGGTGCCGGGAGCGTCGCCCCGGTGTTGACCAGGACGAACGAGCCGGTGCCGTAGGTGTTCTTGGCCTGGCCGGGCTCGAAGCACGCCTGCGCGAACAGGGCGGCCTGCTGGTCGCCGACGACCGCGGCGATCGGCACCCGGACCCCGAGGAACACCTCCGGGTCGGTCTCGGCGTACACCCGGGAGCTCGGCACCACCTCGGCGAGCAGCTCGGCCGGGACGTCCAGCAGGTCGCACATCTCGGCCGACCAGGCGCCGTCCGCCAGGTCGAACAGCATCGTGCGGGAGGCGTTGGTGACATCGGTGATGTGCGCCCGCCCGCCGGTCAGGCCCCAGACGAGCCAGGAGTCGACGGTGCCGAACGCGACCTCGCCGGCCGCGGCCGCCCGGCGGGCCCCGTCGACGTGGTCGAGCACCCAGGCGGCCTTCGTCCCGGAGAAATAGGGGTCGAGCACCAGACCGGTGCGCTCCTGGACCCGCGGCCCATGGCCGGCCGCGGCCAGCCGTTCGCAGACATCCGCCGTGCGCCGGTCCTGCCAGACCACGGCGGGGTGCAGTGGACGTCCGGTGCGGCGTTCCCAGAGCACCGTGGTCTCGCGCTGGTTGGTGATCCCCACCGCTGCCAGGTCGGACGGGGCCCGCCCGGCGTCGGCCAGCGCGGCGGCGACGGTGTCGACGACGCCGCGCAGCAGCTCCGCCGGGTCCTGCTCCACCCAGCCCGGGCGGGGGAAGGACGTGCCGACCGCGCGGTAGCCGCGGCCGACGACCGCGGCCTCCTCGTCGAGCAGGCAGACCGTGGTCCCTGTCGTGCCCTGATCAACAGCGGCCACCAGCATCGTCGGGTCCCCCCTACGTGGGCCGCCCGCCTCCGTCAGGCCAGCAGAGCCGTCGGGCCAGCAGAGCCGTCAGGCCAGCGAGGCGAGGTCGACGGCGTTGGCCGGTGCGGCGATCGCGACCTTTGATCCGTACTCGGAGAACTCCATCTTGCCCTCGTCGCCGCCCAGCAGCTCCAGGCGCAGCGGCACGGCGTCGCCGGTGTTGGCGGCCCACAGGCGCGTCCCGACCTTGCTACCCACCTCGACGGCCGGCTTGCCGTTGATCTTCTCGGTGCTCACGTCGCCGTCCAGCGCGGACACGTACTCGCCGATCGAGAGGGCGAAGCCGTCGATGGTGAAGTAGCGGTACTGGCCCGCGGCGTCGTCGGAGAGCCGGACCCAGCGGTCGGCGAGCAGCTCGGCGGCGGCACCCTCGCCGATCGACTCGTAGTACTCCTTGCTGCCGCGGGCGTAGGTGTCGTCCGCGATCTTCACGACCTCGGTGACGATCGAGCCGGAGGTGACGGTGCCCCGGGACGACGACCCGGACATCACCAGGTCGTAGTTGGTCGTCCCGTCCGCCGACGGGTCCTGGACCGTCCCGACGACGCGCACGCTCTGCGCCGTGCGCAGCGCCTCGACCGACCTCGTGCCGATCTCGGCCGGCGAGGCGTCCTCCAGGCCGTTCGTGTCGGAGCCGCCGGTGCAGGCGGTGAGCGCCAGCACGGCGCCGGCCAGCAGCAGGGCCGCGACCCGCCGCGCCGGTCGGCGTGCGGCCGTCGGGTGCGCGGCGCCGCGTGGATCGATGGTGGTGCCCGGATCGAGGATCCCGCCGGGATGTGCGGTGCCGCCGCGAACCGTCCGCATCTCTCCGTCGCCTCCCGTGCCGCCCCGGGCCGTCTGCGGTCGCCGGGATGTCCGGTGGGGACCATGGTGAGGTCCGCGCAGGCTCCGGCCGTGCTGCCCGGACCGCTCCGGTCAGGGCGGACAGGAGCCCGCAGCCGCGCCCGGGTGATGTTCCGCGCGCGCCGGGCGAAGTGTCCCATCCGCCTGTGGGAGGGGTCCGATCGGGTATGTCCGAAGCGGTCGCATGTGACCTGGAAGACCCGACTTCTGTCGGTGACCCGACCCTATGAAGGAGATCACGGGCCCGTCAGGTGGGCGACGGCCGCCTCGGTTCGACCACGTCCTGGAAATAGGGCACACTGGTGTTGTGAAAAGCGAGCAGGAGGTGTCCACGGGCGCGACCGACGGTCGCACCCGGGATCGCCTCGTGCGGCTCCTGCTCGAACGCGGCCCGTCGACGGCCGCGGACCTCTCGCACGAGCTCGGGCTGTCGCCGGCGGCCGTCCGCCGGCATCTCGACGCTATGACCTCGGACGGCACCATAACGACCACATCGACCGTGGTCCACGGCCGGCGCGGGCGGGGCCGGCCGGCCCGGCGCTACACCCTCACCGAGGCCGGGCACCAGGCCGGCCCCACGGCCTACTCCGACCTGGCCGCCGGCGCGCTGCTGTTCCTCGCGGACGCCTGCGGCCCCGACGCGGTGGCCGAGTTCGCCCGGGTACGCGGGGTCGATCTGGAACGGCGGATCCGCGACGAGGTCGTCGCCGTGCCGCCGGCGGAGCGCCCGGAGGCGATCGCCGCGGCCATGACCCAGGCCGGGTACACGGCCAGCGTCTCCGAGCTGCCGAGCGGTACCCAGATCTGCCAGCACCACTGCCCGGTGCAGCACGTGGCCGAGCGCTTCCCCGCGTTGTGCGAGGCCGAGACGGCGATGTTGGCGCGGCTCCTCGACACGCACGTGCAGCGCCTGGCCACGATCGCCCACGGCGACGGCGTCTGCACCACACACATACCGGTGATCCCGGTGGAGTCGATCACGGTGCTCTCGCCGTCGGGGGCCTCCGGGCCAGCGGGCGCGGCGCCCGACAGGACCCCGTCCGGGCAGACATCACAACCATCCACCTTTCCGGAAGGTTCTCTATGACCACCTCTGCCGAGACCGCCCTTGAGGGCCTTGGCTCCTACCGGTTCGGCTGGGCGGATGCGGACGCCTATGCCGTCGACGTGGAACGTGGCCTCTCCGAGGCGGTCGTACGTAGCATCTCGGCGAAGAAGAACGAGCCGTCCTGGATGACCGACCTGCGGCTGAAGGGCCTGAAGCTCTTCGAGCGCAAGCCCATGCCGACCTGGGGTGCGGATCTGACCGGCATCCACTTCGACAACATCAAGTACTTCGTCAGGTCGACGGAGAAGCAGGCCGAGGAGTGGGCGGACCTGCCGGAGGAGATCCGGGCCACCTACGACCGGCTCGGCATCCCGGAGGCGGAGAAGCAGCGGCTGATCTCCGGCGTCGCGGCCCAGTACGAGTCGGAGGTCGTCTACCACAAGATCCGTGAGGACCTCGAGGAGCAGGGCGTCATCTTCCTGGACACCGACTCGGGGCTGCGCGAGCACCCGGAGATCTTCCAGGAGTACTTCGGCTCGGTGATCCCGGTCGGCGACAACAAGTTCGCCGCGCTGAACACCTCGGTGTGGTCGGGTGGCTCGTTCATCTACGTCCCGCCGGGCGTGCAGGTCGAGATCCCGCTGCAGGCCTACTTCCGGATCAACACCGAGAACATGGGCCAGTTCGAGCGCACCCTGATCATCGTGGACGAGGGCGCCTACGTCCACTACGTCGAGGGCTGCACCGCGCCGGTCTACTCGTCGGACTCGCTGCACTCCGCGGTCGTCGAGATCGTCGTGAAGAAGAACGCCCGCTGCCGGTACACGACCATCCAGAACTGGTCGAACAACGTCTACAACCTGGTCACGAAGCGGGCCGCCTGCCACGAGGGCGCCACCATGGAGTGGATCGACGGCAACATCGGCTCCAAGGTGACGATGAAGTACCCGGCGGTGTGGCTGCTCGGCGAGCAGGCCCACGGCGAGGTCCTCTCGATCGCCTTCGCAGGTGAGGGCCAGCACCAGGACGCCGGCGCCAAGATGGTGCACGCGGCGCCGCGCACCTCGTCCAAGATTGTCTCGAAGTCCGTGGCCCGCGGCGGCGGCCGGACCTCGTACCGTGGCCTGGTCCAGATCAACGAGGGCTCGCACGCCTCGCGGTCGACGGTGAAGTGTGACGCGCTGCTGGTCGACGCGGTCAGCCGCTCCGACACCTACCCCTATGTCGACGTCCGCGAGGACGACGCCTCCATCGGGCACGAGGCCAGCGTCTCCAAGGTCGGCGAGGACCAGCTCTTCTACCTGATGAGCAGAGGTCTGTCCGAGGACGAGGCGATGGCCATGGTGGTGCGCGGCTTCATCGAGCCGGTCGCCCGCGAGCTGCCCATGGAGTACGCCCTCGAACTCAACCGGCTCATCGAGCTCCAGATGGAAGGCGCAGTCGGCTGATGGCCGTCATCGATGCCACGGGACGCCCCCCGGCCCAGGCCGGCGCGGCTCCGCGTCCCGTTCGGTCCCGTGACCCCGAGGACCACGCAGTACCTGGCGGTCGCGAGGAGGCGTGGCGGTTCACCCCGCTGCGCCGCCTGCGCGGCCTGCTCAACGGCCCCGTCGCCGACTCCAAGGTCGACGTCTCGGTCTCCGCGCCGGACGGCGTCGAGATCGAGCGGCTCGCCCCGACCGACTCCCGGATCGGGCGCGTGCTCACCCCGGCGGACCGCCCGGCGGCGTTCGCCATGGCCCGTTCGGACGGCGGCCTGTCCGTCACCATCCCGGCCGAGGCCGCGCTCACCGAACCGGTGGTCGTGAGCCTGCGGGGCGACGGCGGCGTCTGCTACGAGCACGTGCTCGTCGAGCTCGGCCCGTTCGCCACGGCCACGGTCGTCCTCGACCACACCGGCAGCGCCACCTTCGCCGGCAACGTCGAGGTGTTCATCGGCCACGGCGCGGCGCTGACGTTCGTCACCGTCCAGGACTGGGCGGAAGACTCCGTCCACCTGGGCGCGCACGCCTACTCGGTGGGCCGCGACGCGCGGCTTCGCTCGTTCACCATCACCCTCGGCGGCGACCTCGTCCGGCTGAACCCGACCGTGGACTACCGCGGCCCCGGTGGTGACGCAGAGCTCTACGGCCTGTTCTTCACCGAGGCGGGCCAGCACCAGGAGCACCGCCTGCTGGTCACCCACGAGGCGCGGTCCTGCCGCAGCCGGGTCACCTACAAGGGCGCGCTGCAGGGCGAGGGCGCGCATGCGGTGTGGATCGGCGACGTCGTGATCGGTGCCGACGCCGTCGGCACCGACACCTACGAGCTGAACCGCAACCTGGTGCTCACCGACGGCGCGCGCGCCGACTCGGTGCCCAACCTGGAGATCCTCACCGGGGAGGTCGTCGGCGCCGGCCACGCCAGCGCGACCGGCCGCTTCGACGACGAGGCGCTGTTCTACCTGATGTCGCGCGGCATCCCCGCCGACGAGGCCCGTCGCCTGGTGGTCCGCGGTTTCTTCGCCGAGATCGTCGACCGGATCGACCTCCCCGAGCTGCGCGAGCGCGTCATGAGCCGGGTCGAGGAGGAGCTGGCGGCGGTGGGCGTATGACCAGCACGACCGACACGCACTGGCGGCGCGCCTGCGCCGCCGCCGACCTCGGCGACGAGGCCGCGCTCGGCGTCGAGATCGACGGCGAGCCAATCTGCGTCGTCCGCTCCGGCGGCCGGCTGTACGCGGTGCGCGACGAGTGCTCGCACGCCGACGTGCAGCTCTCCGAGGGAGAAGTAGAGAACGGCCTCATCGAGTGCTGGCTGCACGGCTCCCAGTTCGACCTCGCCACCGGCCAGCCGACGAGCCTGCCGGCGATCGACCCGGTGCCCACATACCCAGTGACCATCGACGGCGACGACGTCCTCGTCGACCTTCACACGAACCCGAAGCGAGGGTGACGACCGCGGTGTCTGTTCTCGAGATCCGCAACTTGCACGTGTCGGTGGACACCGACACGGAGGGCCCGCGCGAGATCCTGCGCGGGGTCGACCTCACCGTCCGCAAGGGCGAGACCCACGCGATCATGGGGCCGAACGGCTCCGGCAAGTCCACGCTCTCCTACTCCATCGCCGGCCACCCCAAGTACACGGTCACCGAGGGCACCGTCACCCTCGACGGCGAGGACGTCCTCGCCATGTCCGTGGACGCCCGCGCGCGGGCCGGGATCTTCCTGGCGATGCAGTACCCGGTCGAGGTGCCCGGCGTCTCGGTGTCGAACTTCCTGCGCTCGTCGGCGACGGCGGTGCGTGGCGAGGCGCCGAAGCTGCGCACCTGGGTCAAGGAGGTCAAGCAGGCGATGGCCGGGCTGGAGATGGACCCGGCGTTCGCCGAGCGCAGCGTCAACGAGGGCTTCTCCGGCGGTGAGAAGAAGCGCCACGAGATCCTGCAGATGACGCTGCTCGCGCCGAAGGTCGCCATTCTCGACGAGACCGACTCCGGCCTGGACGTCGACGCGCTGCGCATCGTCTCCGCCGGCATCGAGGCGGTGCGGGCCAAGGGGGAGACGGGCATCCTGCTCATCACCCACTACACCCGCATCCTGCGCTACGTGAAGCCCGAGTTCGTGCACGTCATGGCGGGCGGGCGGATCGTGGACGAGGGCGGTCCCGAGCTCGCGGCGACCCTGGAGGATTCCGGCTACGACCGGTACGTCAAGGGCGTGGAGCCGGCGGCGGCGGTCTCATGACCGTCGTCGAGACACGCGCGGCGGGAGTCGGCGCGCACGCCGGCGCCGGGTTCGACGTCGAGCGGGTCCGTCGCGACTTCCCGATCCTCGCCCGCACGGTGCACGACGGCCTGCCGCTGGTCTACCTCGACAGCGCCGCGACGTCGCAGAAGCCGCTGGCCGTCCTCGACGCCGAGCGGACCTACTACGAGCGGCACAACGCCAACGTGCACCGCGGTATCCACGTGCTCGCCGAGGAGGCCACGGCCCTCTACGAGGAGTCCCGGGACAAGATCGCGGCGTTCGTCGGCGCGCCCGACCGGCGCGAGATCGTGTTCACGAAGAACTCCTCGGAGGCGCTGAACCTCGTCGCCTACGCGATGAGCAACGCCGTCACGGGCGGTCCGGAAGCGGAGCGGTTCCGGCTCGGGCCGGGCGACGAGGTCGTCATCACCGAGATGGAGCACCACTCCAACCTGGTGCCCTGGCAGATGCTGTGCGCGCGCACCGGCGCCACCCTGCGCTGGATCGGTCTCACCGAGGACGGCCGGCTCGACCTGGCACACCTCGACGAGGTCATCACCGACCGGGCGAAGATCGTCTCCTTCGTGCACCAGTCGAACATCCTCGGCACGGTCAACCCGGTCGCGACGATCGTCGCCCGGGCTCGTGAGGTCGGGGCGCTCACCGTGCTCGACGGCTCCCAGTCGGTGCCGCACATGCCGATCGACGTCGTCGACCTCGGGGTGGACTTCCTCGCCTTCACCGGGCACAAGATGTGCGGGCCCACCGGCATCGGCGTGCTGTGGGGGCGGCGCGAGCTGCTCGAGGTGATGCCTCCGTTCCTCGGTGGTGGAGAGATGATCGAGGTCGTCACCATGGAGGCCTCGACCTACGCCGCTGCGCCGCACCGCTTCGAGGCGGGCACCCCGATGATCTCCCAGGCGATCGGCCTCGGCGCCGCGGTGGACTACCTCACCGGCCTCGGCATGGACGCGGTCGCCGCGCACGAGCACGAGATCACCGCGTACGCGCTCGACGCGCTCGCGGGCGTCCCGGGCCTGCGGATCATCGGACCGCCGACCGCCGAGGGCCGCGGCGGGGCGATCTCGTTCGCCCTGCGCGACTCCGAGGACCGCCCACTGCACCCGCACGACGTCGGCCAGATCCTGGACGAGCAGGGCGTCGCGGTGCGGGTCGGCCACCACTGCGCCCGCCCGGTCTGCCTGCGCTACGGCGTGCCGGCGACCACCCGGGCCTCGTTCCACCTGTACACGAACACCGCCGACGTCGACGCGTTGGTGGAAGGTCTCGGGCAGGTCAGGAGGTTCTTCCTGAGGTGAAGCTCGACTCCATGTACCAGGAGATCATCCTGGACCACTATCGCAACCCGCATCACCGCGGCCTGCGTGACCCGTTCGACGCCGAGGTGCACCACGTCAACCCGACCTGTGGCGACGAGGTGACCCTGCGGGTCAAGGTCGCCGACGGTGTCGTCGCGGACGTGTCCTACGAGAGCGAGGGCTGCTCGATCAGTCAGGCCTCGGCCAGCGTGATGGCCGACCTGGTGATCGGGAAGTCGGTGGCGGACGCGCTCGAGCTCGAACGCGAGTTCCTGGCGCTGATGCAGTCCCGCGGCACCCAGGAGGGCGACGAGGAGGTGCTCGAGGACGCGGTCGCGTTCGCGGGCGTCTCCAAGTACCCGGCCCGGGTGAAGTGCGCACTGCTGTCCTGGATGGCCTGGAAGGACGCCACCGCGCAGGCCACCGCCCTCGTCCCCGAGCAGGAGAAGTGACCATGAGCGAGACCGCCACCCCCACCGAGCCGGCGCGGGTCACCGAGAGGGCTGTCGTCGTGGAGAAGGCATCGTTCGACGACGTCGAGGAGGCCATGCGCGACGTCGTCGACCCCGAGCTCGGGATCAACGTCGTCGACCTCGGCCTGGTGTACGGCATCAACATCGCGGACGACAACACGGTCACCCTCGACATGACGCTGACCTCGGCGGCCTGCCCGTTGACCGACGTCATCGAGGACCAGACCCGCTCGGCACTCGTCGACGGGCCGGACAACCTGGTCAACGACGTCACGATCAACTGGGTCTGGATGCCGCCGTGGGGCCCGGACAAGATCACCGACGAGGGCCGGGAGCAGCTGCGCGCTCTCGGGTTCAACGTCTGATCTGTACCTGATTAGTACGGAGCGGCGGCCCGGGGCGGCACCCTGGGTCGCCGTAGCGTCGTAGCGTGACCTGACCGTTTTCTTACCTCGTGGCTAACTCTTTGACGTGCAGCCACTGACCCCAGTGGTCCCTTGTAGGCTCCGAGATGACCGGAATGCACACAGCCTGGGCACATGTTCGGGTGTGGTCATCCGGTCTGTGCCGGGGCGGATCCGTCCCGGATTCGGGTCGATCACGGGGAGCCGGGCCGAAGTATGCGCAGCCCGCGGGTGCTGGGTCTTGTCTTGGCGGGTGGCGCGGGAAAGCGCCTGGCTCCGCTGACCGCCGACCGCGCGAAACCCGCGGTGCCGTTCGGCGGGATCTACCGCCTGGTCGACTTCGTCCTGTCGAACCTGGTCAACGGCGGCTACCTGCGGATCGCCGTGCTGACCCAGTACAAGAGCCACAGCCTCGACCGGCACATCACGACCACCTGGCGGATGAGCAACCTGCTCGGCAACTACGTGACGCCGGTGCCCGCCCAACAGCGCCTCGGCCCGCAGTGGTTCGCCGGCAGCGCGGACGCCATCCACCAGTCCCTCAACCTCGTCCACGACGAGGCCCCCGACGTGGTCGTGGTCTTCGGCGCCGACCACGTCTACCGGATGGACCCGCGCCAGATGGTCGCCCAGCATCTGGAGACCGGCGCCGGGGTCACGGTGGCGGGGCTGCGCGTCCCCCGGTCGGAGGGCAGCGCGTTCGGGGTGATCCGCACCGCGGATGACGGGGTCACCATCGCGGAGTTCCTGGAGAAGCCGGCCGACCCCCCGGGACTGCCGGGCAGCCCCGACGAGATCTTCGCGTCGATGGGCAACTACGTGTTCACCACCGACGTGCTCATCGACGCCCTGCGCGCCGACGCCGCCGACCCGGAGAGCGTCCACGACATGGGCGGCAGCATCGTCCCGATGCTGGTCGAGCAGGGCACGGCCGCCGTCTACGACTTCGCCGCCAACCAGGTGCCCGGGGCGCTCGAGCGCGACCACGGCTACTGGCGGGATGTCGGCACCCTGGACTCCTACTTCGACGCGCACATGGACCTGTGCGCGCTCGACCCGGTCTTCAACCTCTACAACCGGGACTGGCCGATCTACACCAACGTCCCGCCGTCCATCCCCCCGGCGAAGTTCGTGCACGACACGCCGGGCCGGGTCGGCGTCGCCACCGACAGCATCGTCAGCAACGGTGTGATCATCTCCGGTGGCGCGGTGCGCCGCTCCGTGCTGTCCCCGGGGGTCCGGGTGAACTCGTGGTCGGTCGTCGAGAACGCCGTCGTGATGGACAACTCCGTCATCGGACGGCGCGCCGTGGTCCGTGACGCCATCCTCGACAAGAACGTGGTCGTCCCCCCGGGCGCGACCGTCGGGGTGGACAAGGACCACGACCGCGCCCGCGGCTACCAGGTCAGCGAGGCCGGAGTCACCGTGGTCGGCAAGGGCGTCACGATAGCGGACTGATCCGCTCCAGCGGACCAGGGCGGAACCGAGCGAAGGGCCGAGGAACGGATGCGGGTCGCGCTGTTCACACGTGAGTACCCGCCGGATGTCTACGGCGGCGCCGGGGTGCACGTCGAGTACCTCGCGCGGGAGCTGGCGCGGCTGGTCGACCTGACCGTGCACTGCGAAGGCGACCCGCGCCCATCTCCAGGCACCGCCGGCGCAGCCAGCACGGCCGCGGTCGAGGCGCACCGGCCCTGGCCGGCGCTCGATGGGGCGAACGACGCCCTGCGGATCGCCTCGATGGACCTGTCGATGGCGGCGGCGGTGGACCGTGCCGGCGGTGCCGACGTCGTGCACTCCCACACCTGGTACACCAACCTCGCCGGGCATCTGACGTCCCTCGTGCAGGGCATCCCGCACGTGATGACCGCGCACTCGCTCGAGCCGCGCCGACCGTGGAAGGCCGAGCAGCTCGGCGGGGGCTACCGGCTGTCGTCGTGGTGTGAGCGGGTGGCGATCTCCGCCGCGGCGGCTGTGGTGGCGGTCAGCGAGGGCATGCGCGCCGACATCCTCGACGCCTACCCCGAGGTCGACCCCGGGCGCGTGCATGTCATCCGCAACGGCATCGACACCGACGAGTACACCCCGGACAACCGCACCGACGTCCTCGAGCGGTACGGCGTGGACCCGGATCGCCCGTCGGTGGTCTTCGTCGGGCGCATAACCCGGCAGAAGGGGCTGCCCGTGCTGCTGCGGGCCGCGGCCCGGCTCGACCCGTCCGCGCAGCTCGTGCTCTGCGCCGGCGCTCCGGACACCCCCGAGCAGCTCGCCGAGGTCACCGGGCTGGTGGACGGCCTGCGCGCCAGCCGCGACGGCGTGGTCTGGCTGTCCGGCATGCTCGCCAAGCCCGAGGTGATCCAGATCCTGTCGCACGCGACGGTGTTCGTCTGCCCGTCCGTCTACGAGCCGCTGGGCATCGTCAACCTGGAGGCGATGGCCTGCGGTACGGCCGTGGTCGCCTCCCGGGTCGGCGGCATCCCCGAGGTCGTCGCGTCCGGCGAGACGGGCCTGCTCGTGCCACCGGACGACCCCGCGGCGTTGGCAGCCGCGATCAACGAGGTGCTCGCCGACCCCGGGCGCGCCGCCGCCATGGGCCGCGCGGGGCGGGACCGTGCCGTCGCCGAGTTCGGCTGGCCCGCGGTGGCCGAGCGTACCGCCCGCCTCTACGAGAAGGTCACCGGCAGCTCCGGTTGAACGGGCAGGTAGCGGTTCACGCGGCGTGATCTCGCAGGAGTGCGCGGATCGAGTCGTCGAGGTGGAACGGGCCGCCGTTCCGGGTGATGATCGCGTCTGGCGCCACGTGTCGAGTGGCTTCGGCGAGGACCTCGGCGGGTCGG
>NZ_UBIZ01000117.1:0-10824 GCF_900465275.1 Parafrankia sp. Ea1.12
CCCCCAGCCCCCGTGGTGCGAGCCGTCCCCACCGAATGCGAACCAGCCGGCGAATCCGCCGAAGGCGGTCTCACTCGAGTCCGTCGAGCCGGTGTGGCCGCGGGAGGATCCGCCGCGGCCGCCGAGCCGGGCGTGCTGGGGCCGGGAGCCGACGCCCATTCGCCGCGCGAGGACGGCGTCGGCGCGCCGCAGGGCCGCCGGTCCGAACAGCGCGACCGCCACGGCGCGCTGACCGGGGACACCCCCGTCCGCGTAACCCGCGGCGCGGGTACCGGCGGCCTGCACGAGCCGGCGGCCGTCCAGGGTGACCGGCACGGGTCGGGCCAGAGTGATCACGGCCACCGCGGCGGCGACCATCGCCACCGGGACCAGGCCAGCCCCGTCTCCGTCGTCCGCCAGCGGGGTCAACGCGACGGCCGCCGCGACGATGACCAGCGGCAGCACCAGCCGCAGGATGCGCAGCAGGCGGGCCTGACCAGCGGGCGGCAGGTATCCGGCGGCGGCCAGGCGTGCCTGCGCGGTCCGGATCTCGGGGCCGCGGGCGAGCTGGCGGAGAATCCCGCGCACGAGCGGCTGGCCGGCGCTCGCGATCAGCCGGTGCGCGCTCGCGGCGAGCGGTGTGCTTCCCGGCGGGAGTGGTCCGGCCACCCTGAGTCGCCAGGTCAGCGGGATGTCGACGGCGCCGGCCTCGTAGAGGCCCACGAGCGCCGTCAGCGCGGCGCGCTTCGGGCCGGCGGTGACCAGCGCAAGGTCCTCGATCGGGACCGACTGTGGATCGGGATGCACCGCTCCATGTCCGCGTCCGCGTCCGCGCACCGCCCTCGCCCGCATGTCCGCCACGACGGCGACCGCGGCAAGCACTGTGAGCAGGTAACCGAGTGAGATCGCCATCGTCACTCCCATCCTGGGTCGGCCCGACGCCGGGATGGTGGCATCCCGGCCCGGGGGCCGACTGTCAGGTGACTGACGGTTTGTTGTCGAACTCTCAACGCGAGTGGTTCCCGGACGGCCGGGCGATGGCACGAGGCGGACGGACAGGACGGACCGGACGGGCGAGTTGGCCCGGGCGGGCGAGGCGGGCGGGGCCACCTGGCCTGATCGGAAGCGCGCGTTACGGGCGGCGAACCGGGCAGGTGCCTTCTCGTGATCCGGGGGCGGTAGCGGCCCGCATGACCGGCGGGGCGGTGTGACGATCGGGGTGGACGGCCGTGACCGCCCACCCCGACCCGCCTCCGGAACGCCGTTGTCCGGAGTGGCGTCGGGACCAGTGTGCCCACAGTGGTCCCCCGGGGCGTCAACCGTCGCTCAACGGGCAGGTAGGGCCGTGTTTCAGGGTTTCAGGGAGGTTCTCGATGGCGGTGGCATGGTGAGGGCGCTCCGTGGGAGCCTCGGCGCGCTCCGTAAACCCTTGTATCTTCATAGGGTCATGTGTATAAAGTTGCAGTCATGGGAGTGACTGCGGCAGTGGCGGGCGCGAGCGGATACGGCGGCGGCGAGCTGCTGAGGCTGCTGCTCGGCCATCCAGGCATCGAGATCGGCGACCTGGCGGCGAACACCTCCGCCGGGGTGGAGGTGACCGACGTCCACCCGCACCTGCCCGACCTGGCCGGCCGCGTCTTCGTCGACGCCGCCGCGCTGGCGGAGACCACCGCCGACATCGTGTTCCTGGCGCTTCCGCACGGGCAGTCGGCCGCGGTCGCCGCGACCCTCCCGGCCGGGGTCCGCATCGTCGACCTCGGCGCGGACCATCGCCTCCACGACCCGCAGGCATGGCGCCGGGCATACGGGGGGGAGCACGCCGGCACCTGGACGTACGGAATGCCCGAGCTGCCCGGGGCGCGGGAGGAGATCCGGGTCAGTAACCGGGTCGCCGCGCCCGGGTGCTATCCGACCGCGGTGAGCCTCGCGCTGGTCCCGCTGGTCGCGGCGGGTGCGGTCGACCCGTCCGACATCGTCGTGGTCGCGGCGAGCGGGACATCCGGCGCCGGCCGGGCGGCGAAGGTCAACCTGCTCGGCAGCGAGGTCATGGGCGACATGACCGCGTACAAGGTCGGCACCCACCAGCACCGTCCCGAGATCGTCCAGACGCTCACCCGGTACGCCCGCTCGCCGGTGTCGCTGTCGTTCACCCCCGTGCTCGCGCCGATGCCCCGCGGCATCCTGGCGACCTGCACCGCCCGGCCCGCCGCCGACCTCGCCGCCGGTGACGACCTGGGGACGGGCCTCGGCGCCGACGCCGACACGATCACCGGCATCCTGCGCGCCTTCTACGACGACGAGCCGTTCGTGCGCGTACTGCCGCCCGGGCGGTGGCCGCGCACGTCGTCGACGCTCGGCAGCAACTGCATCCACCTGCAGGCGACGGTGGACGACGAGGCGGGCCGGGTGGTCGTCGTCGCCGCGATCGACAACCTCACCAAGGGAGCCGCCGGGCAGGCGGTCCAGTGCGCCAACCTCATGCTCGGCCAGCCGGAGACCACCGGTCTGAGCGTTCAGGGCCTCGCGCCGTGACCGCCCCGGTGGCAGCGAGGGCCCTGCCAGCTAGGGAAGGGAAGCAACAGTGAGCGTCACCGCCGCCCGGGGGTTCCGGGCCGCCGGCGCCGCCGCCGGGCTGAAACCGTCCGGGCGTCCGGACGTCGCCCTCGTCGTCAACGATGGTCCAGCCGACGCCGCCGCGGGTGTGTTCACCCGCAACCGTGTGCAGGCCGCGCCCGTGCTGTGGACCCGTCAGGTGCTGACCACCGGCCGGCTGCGCGCTGTCGTGCTCAACTCCGGCGGGGCCAACGCCTGCACCGGCCCCGAGGGGTTCGCCGACACCCACGCGACCGCCGAGCACGTCGGCGCGGCGCTCGGGATCGGCGCCGGTGAGGTCGCGGTCTGCTCCACCGGGCTGATCGGCGTGCGGCTGCCGATGGATCTTCTCCTCCCCGGCGTCACCCAGGCGGTCGTGGCGCTCTCGCCGGCCGGCGGTGACGCCGCGGCCGAGGCGATCCGCACCACGGACACCGTCGCCAAGCAGGCGGTGCGCACCAGCACATCCGGTGCGGCCGGTGACGGTGTCGTCACGGTCGGCGGTATGGGTAAGGGTGCGGCGATGCTCGCGCCGTCGCTGGCGACGATGCTCGTCGTCGTCACCACCGACGCCGTCGCCGACAGCGCCACACTGGACCGGGTGGTCCGGGAGGCGTGCCGGACGACGTTCGAGCGCGTCGACTCCGACGGCTGCCTGTCGACGAACGACACGGTGCTGCTGCTCGCCTCGGGCGCGTCCGGGCGGTCCCTGCCCGAGGCGGAGCTGACCGAGCTGGTCACCGCCGTCTGTGACGACCTGGCCGGCCAGATGCTGGGCGACGCCGAGGGATCCACCAAGACGATCTCCATCACGGTCACCGGCGCGGCCTCGGAGGCGGACGCCCTCGAGGTCGGCCGCTCGGTGGCCCGCAACAACCTGCTCAAGTGCGCGCTCTACGGCAAGGACCCGAACTGGGGCCGGGTACTCGCGGCGATCGGTACGACGTCCGCGGCCTTCGAGCCCGACCGCCTCGACGTGACCATGAACGGCATCCAGGTGTGCCGCGGCGGCGCGCCGGGTGAGCCGCGGGAACTGGTCGACCTCGGCGGGCGGGAGATCAGCATCGTCGCCGACCTGCACGCCGGCGACGTCGAGCTCACCGTGCGCACGAATGACCTCACCGACGGCTACGTCTACGAGAACTCGGCGTACTCGACATGAGCGCGGACACGAACCCGGTGAAGCCCGTGGGGTGGGCCGGAGCGAACATCCCCGCGCCGCCACGCGGACCGGCGGCAACCGCCCGCGGGCATTCCGCGCTGGCCAAGACCACCGTGCTCATCGAGGCGCTGCCCTGGCTGTCCCGCTTCCACGGCGCCACCATGGTGATCAAATACGGCGGGAACGCGATGACCCGCCCGGAGCTGCGCGAGGCGTTCGCCGCGGACATCGTCTTCCTACGCTACGCCGGCATCCGCGTCGTCGTCGTGCACGGCGGAGGCCCGCAGATCACCGCCCACCTGGAGCGGCTCGGGGTGCGCTCGGAGTTCGTCGGCGGCCTGCGGGTCACCACCCCGGAGACCATGGAGGTCGTCCGGATGGTCCTCGTCGGCCAGGTCAACCGGGACGTCGTCGGGATGATCAACAACCACGGCCCGTTCGCCGTCGGCCTGTCGGGGGAGGACGCGAACCTGTTCACCGCCCGGCGCCGCCCGGCGATGGTCAACGGCAGCCCGGTGGACGTCGGGCTGGTCGGCGACGTGGTCGACGTCCAGCCGGCGACCGTCAACGCCCTGCTCGACTCGGGCAAGGTGCCGGTGGTGGCCTCGGTGGCCCGCGGCCTCGACGGCGGCGTCTACAACGTCAACGCGGACACCGCGGCGGCGGTGCTGGCGCTCTCGCTGGGTGCGGCCAAGCTCGTCGTGCTCACCGACGTGGAGGGCCTCTACGCCGACTGGCCGGCGAGCGACGAGGTGATCAGTGAGCTGACCGTCGGCGAGCTCGAGCGGCTCCTGCCCACCCTGTCGTCGGGCATGATCCCGAAGATGGAGGCCTGCCTGCGCGCCGTCTCCGGCGGCGTCCCCCAGGCACACGTGCTCGACGGGCGGGTCGCGCACGCGCTGCTCCTCGAGATCTTCACCGACGAGGGCATCGGGACGCTGATTCGCGCCGACCCACCCGCCGCCGCCGGCACCGTCGCGGTCGAGGGCGCCGTCACGGCAACCACCAGTTCCAGCGCGGGCGACCCGGCAACAGTGGACATCATCGGGGGAGGATCGTGAACGCCGATCTGCTCGACCGGCGCGACGCCGTCATCATGGCCACCTACGGCCGTCCCTCCATCGCCCTGACCCGCGGGTCCGGCGCGCACGTGTGGGACGCCGACGGCCGCGAGTACGTGGACCTGATCGCCGGGGTGGCGGTGAGCGTCCTCGGCCACTGCCACCCGGCGGTGCGCGCGGCGGTAGTCGCACAGCTCGACACCCTGGGCCACACGTCCAACCTGTACGTGAACACCCCGCAGCTCCTGCTCGCCGAACGCCTGATCGAGCTGCTGGGCGTGGACGGCCGGGCCTTCTTCTGCAACTCGGGCGCCGAGGCGAACGAGACCGCGATCAAGATCAGCCGACGGACCGGCCGTTCGGAGATCATCGCGGCCGAGGGGGCCTTCCACGGCCGGACCATGGGCGCCCTGTCGATCACCGGCCAGCCCGGGAAGCGGGCGCCGTTCGAACCGCTGCTGCCGGGCGTGCGCTTCGTCCCGCACGGCGACGCCGACGCGCTGGCCGCCGCGGTCAGCGAGCGGACCGCCGCCGTCTTCCTGGAGCCGACCCTGGGCGAGGCCGGGGTGATCCCGTCGCCGCCCGGCTACCTGGCCGCCGCCCGCGCCGCCTGTGACGCACACGGCGCGCTGCTCGTGTTCGACGAGGTCCAGAGCGGCATCGGCCGCACCGGCGCGTGGTTCGCCCACCAGACCGAGGGCGTCGTCCCGGACGTGATCACCCTGGCCAAGGGCCTCGGCGGCGGCCTGCCCATCGGGGTCTGCATCGGGATCGGCGCTGCCGGTCACCTGCTGCGTCCCGGTGACCACGGCAGCACCTTCGGTGGCGGGCCGGTGGTGTGCTCGGCCGCCCTCGCCGTGCTCGACACGATCGTGGCCGAGGGCCTGCTCGAGCACGCGGCGGTGCTCGGCGGCGCACTGCGCGACGGCATCGTCGCCGCGGACGCGGCCGGGGTCACCGGGGTGCGCGGCGTCGGGCTGTGGCTCGCGATCGAGCTCGACGCCCCGTTCGCGCCCGAGGTGGAGACCGCCGCCCGCGAGGCCGGTTTCCTGGTGAACGCGGTCGCGGCGAACGCCGTCCGCCTCGCGCCGCCGCTCGTGCTCACCCCGGCGGACGTCGACGCGTTCGTCGCCGCGCTGCCCGGCATCGCCGACCGGGCGCGGGAGACCCACGCCCAGGGGGACAGGACCGCGGCGACCGGCCCGAAGAAGTCGGACGAAGGATCTAAGGTCAGCGCATGACGGCCCGACACTTCCTGCTCGACACCGACCTGACCTCGTCCGAGCAGGCCGCACTGCTGGATCTCGCCGACCAGCTCAAGGCGACGCGACGCGACCGGAAGCCCGCCCGCCGCCCGCTCGAGGGCCGCTCGGTCGCGCTGATCTTCGAGAAGCCGTCGACCCGGACGAGGCTGTCCTTCGACGTTGCGGTGGCCGAGCTCGGCGGGCACCCGATCGTGATCGACTCCGGCTCCTCCCAGCTCGGCCGCGGCGAGACCATCGAGGACACCGCAGCCGTCCTGAGCCGCTACGTCGACGCCATCGTCATCCGCACCTTCGCCCAGGACAGGGTCGACCGGATGGCGGCGGCGGCCACCGTGCCCGTCATCAACGCGCTCTCCGACCACACCCACCCCTGCCAGGCGCTCGCCGACCTGCAGACCATCCGGGAGATCCGCGGCCGGCTCGCCGGCGTGACCCTGACGTACCTGGGCGACGGCAACAACGTCGCCCACTCCCTGCTGCTCGCCGGCGCACTCGCCGGGCTGCGGGTCCACGTCGCCTCGCCGCCGGGCTACGAGCCGATCGAGCAGGTCGTGCGGCACGCCAACGAGATCGGTGCGGTCACCGGCGGCGAGGCCCTGGTGATGCACGACGCGCTCGAGGCCGCGGCCGGCGCGGACGTGCTCTACACCGACGTCTGGGCGTCGATGGGGCAGGACACCGAGTCCGACAGCCGGGCGCTGGTCTTCCAGCCCTACCGCCTCGACGAGAAGGTCGTCGAGGCGGCCCGCCCGGACGCGGTCGTCATGCACTGCCTGCCCGCGCACCGGGAGATGGAGATCTCCGCGGCTGTGCTCGACGGGCCGCGGTCCGTGGTGTTCGACCAGGCGGAGAACCGGCTGCACGCGCAGAAGGCCCTGCTGTCGTTCCTGCTGGACGAGACCACGGCGGGTGTCGGTTCCCGATGACCATCCGCTCGGCCGCGCCGCTGACGAAACACGCCCGGCAGGCCCGCCTCGCCGCGCTGATCGCGGCGCGGTCGGTACGGTCGCAGGCGGAGCTCGCGCGTCTGCTTGCCGAGGAAGGCGTGCAGGTCACCCAGGCCACCCTGTCCCGCGATCTGGAGGACATCGGCGCGACGAAGGTCCGCGGGGCCAACGGTGCGCTCGTGTACTCGGTCGACGTGAACCTGGCGCCGGCCGAGACGGTGCGCATCCCGCTGGCCCGGCTCTGCGAGGAGCTTCTCGTCTCGGCCGAGGCCAACGGCGACCTCGTCGTGCTGCGTACCCCGCCGGGGGCCGCGCAGCTGTTCGCCTCCGCGCTCGACCGGGCGGCCCTGCCGGAGGTGATGGGAACCATCGCCGGTGACGACACCGTCCTGGTGGTCTGCCGCGCGGGGCCCACCGGCCCCGGTGGGCCAGCGTTCGCCGGCCGGCTGCTGTCGCTGGCCGACGGCGTCGCACGGGTGGCGGTCCCACCCGGAACGGGCGGGCATCCCGGCATCGGCGCAGGTACCGGCGCGGGCGCCGGCTGAGGACCAGGCGGGGCAGACCTCCCGTCCACCGGCGTCATGAACGACCACGTGAACCGAGAATCAACTAAGGAGTGACTCCGTGACCGAACGCGTCGTGCTTGCCTACTCGGGCGGCCTCGACACGTCCGTGGCCATCGGCTGGATCGGTGCCGAGACCGGCGCCGAGGTCATCGCCCTGGCCGTCGACGTGGGCCAGGGCGGCGAGGACCTCGAGGCGATCCGCCAGCGCGCCTTCACCTGCGGCGCCGTCGAGTCGATCGTCGTCGACGCCCGCGAGGAGTTCGCGGCATCCTTCGTCGCCCCGGCGATCCGCGCCAACGCCCTGTACATGGACCGCTACCCGCTCATCTCCTCGCTGTCCCGGCCGATCATCGTGAAGCACCTGGTCGAGGCCGCCAAACAGCACGGGGCGGACGCGATCTCGCACGGCTGCACGGGCAAGGGCAACGACCAGGTCCGCTTCGAGGTCGGCGTGATGGCGCTGGCCCCGGGCCTGCGCGTGCTGGCCCCGGTGCGCGACTCGGGCATGACCCGGGACAAGGCGATCGCCTTCGCCGAGGAGCGTGGCCTGCCGATCGACGTCTCGAAGAAGTCCCCGTACTCGATCGACCAGAACCTGTGGGGCCGCACGGCCGAGTGCGGGGTCCTCGAGGACCCGTGGGCGCAGCCGCCGGAGGACGTCTTCGTCTACACGGCCGACCCGACGGTCTCCCGGCCGTCCGACGAGGTCACGATCTCGTTCACCGACGGCCTGCCGACCGGGCTGGACGGGCGGGCACTGTCGCTGGTGGACCTCGTCGCCGAGCTCAACACCCGGGCGGGTGCCCAGGGCGTCGGTCGCATCGACATGATCGAGGACCGGCTCGTCGGCATCAAGAGCCGGGAGATCTACGAGTGCCCGGCGGCGGTCACGCTGCTGACCGCGCACCGTGACCTGGAGGACCTCACCCTCGAGCGGGACGTCGCCCGGTTCAAGCGGGGCATCGACCAGCGCTGGGGCGAAATCGTCTATGACGGGCTGTGGTTCTCGCCGCTGCGGGCAGCCCTCGACGCCTTCGTGGACTCGGCCAGTGTCGGTGTCACCGGCGACGTCCGGATCCGGCTGGCGGGCGGCGTCGCCCAGGTCGTGGGCCGTCGCAGCCCGGGCAGTCTCTACGACCACGCGCTGGCCACCTACGATGCCGGCGACCAGTTCGACCAGACCGACGCGCGGGGATTCATCGAGCTGTGGGGCCTGCCCACCAAGGTCTGGGCGGCCCGCGAACAGCGGCTCAACCCGTGACGTCGATTCGGTCGGTGGCGACTGGGAGTCACCCAGCGGCCGACGAGGAGCAGGAACGGATGGATCCCGAACGGGCACAGGGCGACGCCGCGCGCACGGACGCGGCGCGCACGGACACCGCCGACGACACCGACGGAGAGGACACCGGGGGGCACGCCGGCGCGGGTGGGCAGGCGGACGCCCCCGCGTCGACGCCGCCGCTGCGGCTGTGGGGCGGGCGATTCGCGGGCGGGCCGGCCGAGGCGCTGGCGCGGCTGTCGGTCAGCGTGCAGTTCGACTGGCGCCTGGCGCCGTACGACCTGCTCGCCTCCCGCTCACACGCCCGCGTCCTGCACCGCGCCGGCCTGCTGGACGACGCCGAGCTGACGGCGATGCTCGGCGCACTCGACGACCTGTCGGACGCGGTCGCCCACGGCCGCTTCCGCCCGACCATCGAGGACGAGGACGTCCACACCGCGCTCGAGCGGGGGCTGCTCGAGCGCCTCGGCGCGCTCGGGGGCAAGCTCCGGGCCGGCCGGAGCCGCAACGACCAGGTCGCGACCGACCTGCGCCTGTACCTGCGCGATCACGCGCGTCAGGTCGCCGCGCGGGTCACCGAGCTCTCCACCGCCCTCGTCGGGCTGGCCGAGCAGCACGTCGAGACCCCGGCACCGGGGATGACCCACCTGCAGCACGCCCAGCCGATCTCGTTCGGGCACCAGCTGCTGGCGCACGTCCACGCGTTCGCCCGGGACACCGACCGGCTGCGGGACTGGGACCGGCGTGCCTCGGTGAGCGCGCTCGGCGCTGGCGCGCTCGCCGGCTCCTCACTGCCGCTGGACCCGGCGGGGGTGGCCGCCGAGCTCGGCTTCGACCGGGCCTTCGCCAACTCGCTCGACGCGGTGTCCGACCGGGACTTCGCCGCCGAGTTCCTCTTCATCGCCGCGCTGATCGGGGTGCACCTGTCCCGGCTCGGTGAGGAGATCGTCCTGTGGACGACCCGGGAGTTCGGCTGGGTCGAGCTTGACGACGCCTTCGCCACCGGCAGCTCGATCATGCCGCAGAAGAAGAATCCGGACGTGGCCGAGCTGGCCCGCGGCAAGTCGGGCCGGCTCATCGGCGCGCTCACCGGGCTGCTGACCACCCTCAAGGGCCTGCCGCTCGCCTACGACCGCGACCTGCAGGAGGACAAGGAGCCGGTGTTCGACGCGGTCGACACCCTCCTCGTCGTGCTGCCGGCGGTGACCGGCATGGTCGCGACGATGCGGGTGCGCCGGGAACGGCTCGCGGCCGCCGCGCCGGACGGGTTCGCGCTGGCGACGGACGTGGCGGAGTACCTCGTCCGCAACGGGGTCGCCTTCCGGGAGGCACACGAGGCCGTCGGGCAGCTCGTGGCCTGGTGTGTGGCCCACGACGCCGACATGGACGAGGTCTCCGAGGACGATCTCGCGGTCATCAACCCACTGCTCACCGCCGACGTCCGATCGGTGCTCTCGGTGCGTGGTGCGCTCGAGGCACGCTCGGCACCGGGCGGGACGGCACCCGCGCGCGTCCGGGAGCAGATCGAGGCGCTCGGGCCGGTGCTCGACCGGGACCGGGCGTGGGCCGGGAGCTGACCGGCGTTCCGAGTCGCGACTTCTACGACCGGCCCGTGCTGGCCGTCGCCCGAGATCTCCTCGGGACGACGGTCCGGCACGGGCCGGTCGCGTTGCGGGTCACCGAGGTGGAGGCCTACGGCGGCACGGACGATCCGGCGTCCCATGCCTTCCGCGGTCCGACCCCGCGCTCGCGGGTCATGTTCGGACCGCCCGGACACGCCTACGTCTACTTCGTCTACGGCATGCACTGGTGTTTCAACGTCGTGTGCGGTCCGGAGGGTACGGCCGCCGCGGTTCTGATCCGGGCTGGTGCGGTCGCCGGGTCCGTCCCGGCCCGGCATGTTCCGGGCAGCGCCCGCGAGCCGGAGCCCGAGCCCGGGCTTGAGCCCGGGGTCGGGTCCGTGGCCGCCGGGG
>NZ_UBIZ01000667.1:0-222 GCF_900465275.1 Parafrankia sp. Ea1.12
ACGGACCGTGGACCACCCAGCAGATCCGCAACCTCCTCATGGACCTCGGCGACCGGATGGCCGACTTCCAGTTTCTGGTTCGTGACCGCGCCGGCCAGTTCACCGCCTCCTTCGACGCGGTCCTCGCGGATGCCGGTATCGACGCGGTCGAGATCCCACCCCGGACTCTGCGGGTGAACGCCTACGCGGAACGGTTCGTCCGCACGGTCCGAACGGAAGTCA
>NZ_UBIZ01000519.1:0-423 GCF_900465275.1 Parafrankia sp. Ea1.12
CGCAGGAACTGTCGCCATGTGGTGTCGGTCTGCCGTTTCGGAGCTGGGGGAGCCCCAGGGACGTCAGGACCCGGCGGATCGTGGATGCGCTCACCCGGTGGCCGAGCTTGAGGAGCTCGCCCTGGATCCGCTGGTAGCCCCACGTCGTGTTCTCGGTCGCAAGCCGCTCGATCAGCGCGGCGATCTCCTGGCTGATCGGTGGCCCTCCCGTCCGGTGCGTGTGGGTCCATGTCCGTGTGACCAGGCGGCGGTGCCACCGCAGAACGGTCGCCGGGCGCGACCAGCCGGTGCGCTCCCAGCGCTCTGGGCAGGAGTCGGATCAGAGCGGCGGGCACCGCCCGGTCCGCCCAGTCCCACCGGGGCTTGGGCTGGGTGCGGCGCAGCACCGCGACCTCATGCCGCAGCACGAGCAACTCGATGTCC
>NZ_UBIZ01000113.1:0-238 GCF_900465275.1 Parafrankia sp. Ea1.12
GTTATGTCCATCCGCCTGCTCTATCTGATCTTCGTGCGGGTGTGTGGCTGGCTGGTTCTCCTCGGCCGCTCGTCGGCGTCCAAGGACATCGAGCTGCTGGTGCTGCGACATGAGGTCGCGGTGCTGCACCGTACCCAGCCCAAGCCCCGGTGGGACTGGGCGGACCGGGCGCTCCTTGTCGCACTGATCCAGCTCCTACCAAAGACGCTGCGAGCACACCGGCTGGTCACCCCGGTCG
>NZ_UBIZ01000639.1:0-7232 GCF_900465275.1 Parafrankia sp. Ea1.12
CTTCTCCGCCAGGACCTCCTCGGTCCCTTCCACCCCCGGAACCCTACCCCCACAGAGCATGGTCAAAAGCAGAAGTTATTTTCCGGCGACTCCCTGGGAGCCCCACACGGTGTCGCCACCCCTCCACCCCGGCAACCTCACCCCGGGTTACGCGCAGAACCTCTGGATACGCGCTTAGCCAATGCAACAGAGTCCTTCTCCATCTCTGACAGGGACCTGGCGGGTCAGCGCTTCGAGAACACAAATCTCAGGTCCTCGGGCGAGAGCGCCAGAGTCGCTTTCATGTGCGGAGTGCAATGATCATCCAGCGTGAAATTCCATCGACCGGCCATCATGGCGAGACAGTATGTTGACTCGATGACGGCGAGATTCTCGCCGAGGCACCGGTATGCGCCGTGCCCGAAGGGCATGAAAGCCGCGGTAGTCACTTCGGACTGGTTGGTCTCCAGCCATCGGTCCGGATCGAACTCGTCGGCGTGGCTGAACAGGCGTTCGTCGCGATGCAGGCCGTAGTGTGAGTACAGCAGGATGGCCCCGCCCGGGATGGCATAGCCGCCCAGCGTCGTGTCCCGGGCAGCCTGCCTGGAGAGCAGGTACGACGACGGGTACATTCGCAGTGCCTCGAACAGAACTCGCCTGATGGTGCCGAGATCTGACCGCCCGACCTCGATCTCGTCCCAGTCGCGACCGTCAGCCAGTGCGTCCACCTCGGCCCGGCACGCGGCAAACACCCGCGGGTGCCGGGCCAGTTCGTAGCAGGCCCAGCTGATGGTGTTCGCGGTGGTCTCCGTCGCTGCCAGCAGGATTGTCAGGGCCTGGTCGCGAACCTCGGTCCGAGTAAATTTTCTCTTGGTCTCCGCATCGGTCGTATTAATAAGTACGTCGAGCAGATCCTCGTCGCCCGCCCCGGAACGCATCCTGCGATCGATGACGGAATAGATGTATCGGTCAAAATCCGCCAGCATCCGACGGAATTTCCGATTGGCGCTGGTCGGCAGGTACCGGTAGACGCCGGTCACGTCGAGGGTCTGCATCCCGGCGTTGTCGCCGAAGACCGGAATAGCTTCACTGACGAGGTCCAGTATCTCGGGCGGGCACTCCTCGCCGAAGAGCGTCGCGGCCACGATCTCGCACCCGAGACTCGTCGACGGGCCCATCAGGTCGTAGGGCTCGTTCGGTGGAATAGATGCGACGAACCTGGCCATGATCCGACGCATGACGGGCAGATGGAGCGCGAGCCGCCGTTGGGTGAATGACGGAAGCATGGTACGACGCTGCCTCCGGTGCAGATCGCCGGAGGTGGTGACAATACCGTCCCCGAACATGCTCCGCATCTTCTTGAACTGCACGCCTCGAACGAAGTCGTGGGCGTCGCTGAGAAGAATCTGGACGAGCAGGTCGTGGTCGTTGACGAAGTAGGCGGTCGCCGGGCCGACCCTGACCCGGCACACCGGCCCGGCGACTCGCGCCGCGTCTATAAAATCGAATCGCGAGCGAAGAACGAGAGGGATGTGCCCGAGAACCGGTACGGCTCCCGGGGCCATCGGTGGAACCTTCCCGGTGGTCGTGGCCATCAGACTTCGATTCCCTCGGCGGATGTAGGCCGGAAGACGTCGGCCGAGAGAACGACGGTGGAGTCCATGCCGAGGTTCTCGAGGTACCCGGTACCGGCCAGAGGGGCCGTGTGGGCCTCCTGATCCGCGTAGCGGAGCGATTCCAGATGGACGTAGAGCACCCCGTGAATCATGAGCTCCAGGCAGTGCACGTGGCGGTCGAGACGCGCGATGTCGGGAGCGGTGAGGCCGAACGTCCGGCTCAGGGGAGGTAGTTCCTTCTTGACCCGCAGGAACCGCGTGACCTCCTCGTTGACGGTCGTCTCGATCCGGGCCAGCGCCTGCTGCTTGGTGAGGCCCTCCTGCTCCAGAGCGATGATGGTGTTGACTTCCGGCTGGCGGCGGTCCTTGGGTAGAGAGAAGAAGTCGTTCTGGTAGATGGCGAGATCTCCGACGATGCGTCGCATCTCCTGTAGTTGCGGCGTCGCGATCAGCGAACCTGGTATCTCGCAGTCCTCGGCGACCTCGATCAGGTCGATGAGGGGCTCCATCGCGACGGCGCCGCGACGCAACTCCAGGGCCTGGCGGTGGCTGACCGGACGGCGGTCCACGCGAAAGGTAACCTCACGCAGTAGGCTGACCAGGAACTGCTGATTGTGGTCGCGGAATCGCGCCATCCATGTCCGGGATCGGCGTCGCGCCAGCTCGTCCAGGATGTCGGTCAGCGCGCGCTCGGCGGAATGACCGGGGCTCGTCTCACCGTGCAGGGCCGCGATCATTCTTTCGGTGACCCGTACCGCGAGATCCAGACGGGTGCCGAGCGGGCCGTTGAACTGGTCGTCGTACAGGAATCCCCACGCGTTCCATTTGGTGATGACGTCGAGTGCATCACCGCGGGCCGTGGGCACGCAGTTGGCGAGCATGCGGCCGAGGTTCCACTGAGCGAGCCGCTCCATGGCGAAATCGGAGGTGACCAAGCCCATCTCCCGCGCCCATCGGGCGCACTCGGCGGAAGCGGCGGCGTGGTCCGGGCTGAGCGCGTGTGGAAAGGGAAAATCGAAATTGATGGTCGGCCTGACGGCGGCGGGCACGTCGATCAATCTCCTCTGGCTGGCATTCGCGATGACGGTTCTGCGGGTTCTACGGGACCAGGCGCGCCACCGCGTCGCCCCACGGCTCGGCCGGGGACTCGGGAGGTCGTGCGCATACGCAGCTTGTGTGGCCGCGGGGCGACGGCCCGGGCGGGGCGGACAACCTGGCCGGGTTCACCGCTCAGGCGCCACCGGGTGGCGATGGTGGCCAGCGCAAGCGTCGCCTCGATGACGCCGAAGGTGTCGCCGATGCATTTCCGGGCGCCTCCTCCGAACGGGATGTAGGTGTTCGGCGGCGGCGGGGTCGCGAGCGGGCTCCATCGGTCCGGGTCAAAGGCTTCGGGATCGGGATAGAAGTCGGCGCGGTGGTGGATCACATGCGGGCTGTAAACGACCGGGGTCCCGGCTGGCAGGACGTGGCCGCCGAGCCGGGTGTCGGTCGTGACCCTACGGGTGATGAGCTGAATGGGCGAGAACAGGCGAAGCGTCTCGGTGATGACCCGCTGGGTGTATTCGAGTTTCGGTACGTCGGGATACCTGGCGGGCCGGCCGGCGAGTACGGTGTCCACCTCGTCGTGCAGACGTTTCTCGGCCAGTGGGTTCTGACTGATCAGATGCAGGGCCCAGGCCAGTGTGGTGGCGGTGGTTTCTATCCCGCCGATGCTGAAGGTGATGAGCATGTTGCTGACTTCTGCGTCGGTGAGGCCCTCGCTGCTGTTCTCGACGTCGCGGGCGGCGAGCAGCGCGGACAACAGATCCCCGTGATCCGTGCCGTCGGCGCGGCGTTCGGCGATCAGGGCGTCGATGGTGCGGCGTAGCCGGTTCCGGGACCGCCAGTAGCCGATGTTACCGCGGGTGGGAAGCCGGTCCAGCGGCGGTGGCATGATCATGCGCCACAGAATATTGTCGATGATGGTCCTGACGTCCTCGAGCATTTCGCTGTGAATCTGACCGGCAAGTTTGGCCGAGAACAGCGTGGACATCGTCACGGTGGCGGTGATGTCCATCATCGCGGCCGGTACATCGACGATTTGGCCTTCGCGCCAGCGACCGGTCGTCTGGATAATCTTATCGGTCATGACGTCCGCATAGCCGGGAAGGCGGGACCGGTGAAAAGCCGGCTGAGCCAGCCGCCGCTGGCGACGATGTTCGTCGTGCAGGCAGGTGACCAGGCCGTTGCCCGCGATTTCCCGAGCCCGGTCGAACAACGGGCCGCCCTTGTCAAAGGTCCGGTCCTCGATCAGGACTGTGCGGGTCAGCTCGGGGTCGCATACCACCACGGCCGACACCGGGCCCAGCCGAATCCGCAACAGGTCGCCGTGCGCCGGCAGTGATGACAAGAACGCCAGCGGGTCGCGGGCCAATACGGCCAGGTGACCGAGCGCTGGCCACGCGCCGGGTGCCAGCGGGACGGAACCGAGGTCGTTCACGGACGTACCTCCGCGTGTTGGGGGCTTCGTCGACCGATGGGTCGACAGTGGCGAATGCGTGGACGATGGCGGCGACTGAGGCGGTCCGTGGACGGTCCAGCAAATGGCGCGGCCGAGCGCGAATGTCAGTGGTCCCGGCTGGTCATCAAGATGGCCAGGGTCCGCAGATCGCTTTCGGCGGCCGGATCCGGTGCGGCCCGCTCCAGTGCGGCCAGCGCCGCCTCGGTCCGGCGCCGCGTTTCGGCGGCCGTCCAGTCCCGGCCACCGGCCTGCTCGATCAGGCGTGTGGCGTGGGCGACAGCCTGCTGGTCCAGCGCCTCCTCCCGCCGGTACAGCCAGGCCAAATGTTTGCCGGCGGCCGTGCCTGAGGCGAGGGCAGCGACGACGGGAAGGGATTTCTTGCGGGCGCGCAGATCGGAGCCGACCGGTTTGCCGGTCACCTTCGGATCGCCCCAGATTCCCAGGGCGTCATCGACCAGCTGGAAGGCCAGGCCGAGTTGGCGCCCAAAGTCGCGGTAGCAGGCGGCGACATCGTCATTGGCGCCAGCTGCCATCGCCCCGAGCTGGCAGGCCGCCCCCAGCAGGGCGCCGGTCTTCCCCTCGGCCATGGCCAGACACTCGAGCAGGGACACCTCCCCGCGCTCGCCAAACGTCAGATCGGCCGACTGGCCGGCGGCCAGGTCCTGCACGGCCGCGGTCAGCACGGCCATGCCCCGTGCGCCGGCCGTACCGTCGGCCGCCATCACCTGCAGGGCAGCAGCCAGGAGCACGTCGCCGACCAGGATCGCCCGAGACGTGCCGAACACCGCCCAGGCAGACGTTCGATGGCGCCGGCTGAGGTCTTTGTCCATCACGTCGTCGTGCAGCAGCGAGAAGTCGTGCACAAGCTCCACCGCCACGGCCGCCGCCACCGCCGCGCGGCCCGCCTCCGCGGCGTTCGAGATTGGCCCGGCGGCGCGGGCACTCGCGAGCGTCAAGGTGGGACGCACCGCCTTGCCCATGCGGTCGGCGGGCCGGCCGGCGGCGTCCCACCAGCCGATGTGGTAACCCGCCACGTGCCGGATCTCGGCCGGCAACACCTCGATCACGGCCCGGTGCGCTGATTCCACGCGCGCCCTTGCCTCGGTGAACAACTGCGTCACGCTCTGGCGCCTTCGCGGGCCGGGAAAGGGCGCGGCTTGGATCGGTGCTTCGCTGGTCACTACGGCTCCACTCCCCTGCAGCGGGCGGGCAGGCGGCCGCCCCACGTGTGAGCGCGGGGCCCGACCGAACGATCTGCTGATTCCAGGTGTGCCTCTTCCGGCTCAGCAAGCTGGACGGTTGGTCTCACGGCCGCGCACAGCTTCCACGTACGACTCCCTCCAGAAAGGCGAGCCGCATCGGTCGTCGGGGCGCGGTGGATTCTTGTCCTCAGACGGCTGACCTCGGACGCCCGGGGAACCGACTTTCGTTTCGAGCACGGCGGGCCGTCAGCGACGGGACAAGACCTCACCCACGAAAACGGTGGGGCTAGTTGTTTTCGCGACGGCGGCGACGACGATCCACCCGTGTCTGGCCGTCGGCAACGACGTCCACCCGAGCGTGATGACTGGAGACCAGGATCATCTCCTGTGCGTTATGTGAGACGTGACGTTCAATAAGTGCTTACCGTAGTTACGGGTCGGGAGGGTGTCAAGTCCGGCCGACGCGCAATCCGGCGGGATGGCCCGGCGTTCTTTTGATCGGCTCCCAGACAACGCCTCGTGACCTGGGCTTTTGGTAGCCGGTAGATCGCGTATGTAACCGGCGGGATTTTTGGGGTGCCCACTGTCTTGGGTTCCGCGTAATTCGGTTCGGCTAGAGTAGCGATCATGGCTGTGACCTGGGCGGACATGCCGATGTGCCGCTGCGGGCCGTTTCTCTAGGCTTCAGTGAGATCCGGGGCGGGTCTGGTCAGGGTTCTGGTGTGCTGAGCTGGTTGATCGTCCGTGACGGGTCGATGTTCAGGGCCGCAAGCAGGTTGCGGGCGGGCTTGGTCAGTTCGGTGACCTGCTGGAAGGTGCCGGTGGGGCCGGTGAAGGTGCCGATGTGGATCCGGTCGTGTGGGGCGCCAGAACTCGGTCACCGGCCCTGACCTGGGGTTTTAGGCGGCCCGTTCGTACTCGTTGATCAAGCCGTCGAGGACGGGTTGGCACAGATCCGTTCCTTCGTCAGGTCGGCGACGGGATGGTCGGGCCGGGGCGGTTGAAGGGCGCGGCTGCGGTGGGGTCGCCGTCCGTTGTAGAGGGCGGTGTACTCGGCCAGAACGGTGCGCAGATGCCGTTCGCCGAAGATCAGCATCCGGTCGGTGACTTCGGTCCGGACGGTGCGGACGAACCGTTCTGCGTAGGCGTTCGCTCGCGGCGTCCGGGGTGGGATCTTGACGGTGGTGATGCCGGCGTCGGCGAGGACCGCGTCGAAGGAGGCGGTGAACTGGCCGGCGCGGTCACGAACCAGAAACTGGAAGTCGGCCATCCGGTCGCCGAGGTCCATGAGGAGGTTCCGGGCTTGTTGGGTGGTCCACGGTCCGTCCGGGTGAGCGGCGACCCCGAGGATGTGGACGGTGCGGGAGCCGACTTCCAGGACGAAGAAGCAGTACAGGCGCCGCAGTGTCACGGCGCAGTCCACATGGAAGAAATCGACTGTCATCATGGTCGAGGCCTGGGTGCGCAGGAATTGCCGCCACGTCGTGTCGGTCTGCCGCTGGGGCGCCGGCGGCAGACCGAGGGTCTTCAGGATCCGGCGGATCGTGGACGCGCTGACCTGGTGGGCGAGTGTGAGGAGCTCCCCTTGGATCCGCCGGTAGTCCCATGTCGTGTTCTCGGTCGCGAGCCGCTCGATGAGGATGGCGATCTCCGTGCTGACCGAAGGTCGGCCCCTCCGCCGCGAGTAGGTCCACGTCTTTGTGATCAGACGGTGGTGCCACCGCAGGACGGTGCCCGGGGTGATCAACCGGTGGGCTCGCAACGTCTTGGGCAGGAGTCGGATCAGTGCGGCGAGCACCGCCCGGTCTGCCTAGTGGTCGTCGCCGTTAGTTCGTCGGTTATGCGGCGAGGCTGAGGCGGTTGGCGGTCTTGAGGAGATCGGCGCGGGTGTACTTCCAGCCGAACGGGGCCGCGGTCTGGTTGTAGAGGTCCTGG
>NZ_UBIZ01000104.1:0-9905 GCF_900465275.1 Parafrankia sp. Ea1.12
ACGATCAAGACCCTGCTCAAGCGCATCCAGTACCGCCCCGACCTGATCGCCGGCTTCCTCGGCCAGACCGACCTGCCCCTCGACCCGGAACCCCCGTAGCCAGACCCTGACCATTCAAGCTCTGTAGCTGCCACTGAAACGCTCGCCGGAGGGCCCGATCTGGCCTCCTCCGACACCCGCCAGCTCCCGGAGACGGTTCTCGACGTAGCGCTCACTGTGGTTCGTCTTGTCCGCGATCCGCGCGACGAGGTCATTGATGTCGGTCGCGGCGTCGAGGTCCGCCGTGCTGATCTGACCGAATTGGTCGAGGATGTTGTAGCGGAGCTGCCGCCAGTTCTGGCGCAGCTGCTGCTCTACCTGCTGGCGCTGCTGATCCTGCTGCTGGGCCATGTAATGATCCCCTTCTTGGTGGTCATTTTCCAGGCGCGGTGAGGGTGTGGGAGGAACGCTACCTCAGCTGGTTCCGGCAGTGCGAAACCAGCACGGGAATCGGAATGTATACGCGCAGCCCAGGTGTCTTCCATCGAACTTCCCGCCGAACCCATGCGCGCGATCCATACGGAAATACAGACCATAAAATCCACCAGTGGGGTGCCAGAAGTCGGCCTGAGTCTGTGACCGGGCGTGACGCGAAGGTGTGGGATCGACGGCATGATGGTCGGCTGTGTCCGCACGTCTGCTGCATCTGATCTTCGTACGGGTACGTAACCGGCTTGTCCTGCTCGGCCGTTCATCAGCGTCCAAGGACTTGGAACTGTTGATGTTACGACACGAGGTCGGTGACGGCACCAGCGTACCGCCCGGGCGCCTCGTGGCCCTCTTGTGATCCTTCGTGTTGCCCAGGGGTGGTCTGCCTCGTCGGAGCTGGGATTCCACCGCAGGGAAGCGATAGGAATCTCTGCGACAGTGAAGCCGCAAAACGGGGAGTAGCGGTGAATGGCATGGGTGCCGCAGCAAATCCGACCGTGGTAAGCCTCGCGGCCGCCCATACCCATCTGGATGCGTCCTACAATCTGTATTTCGTCGGACTTTCCTATGGCTTAGCGGCGCTCGGCTCCTTTGCGGCCCTGGCCAGCGCGACCCGGATCCGGGAGCACCACGGGGCCAAGCGGCTTGGCTGGGCGGCGGTGACGGCCCTGGCGCTGGGCGGCGGCGGGATCTGGTCGATGCATTTCGTCGGGATGGTCGCCTATCACGTCGAGGTCCCCGTCAGCTTCGACCTCCGGATCACCCTGCTGTCGCTCGTCATCGCGGTCGCCGTCTCCGGGGTGGGAATTTGGGTGGTGGCCGCAGACCCGTTCAACGCCGACAGGCTCGTTCGCGGCGGCATCTTCGCAGGGCTGGGTATCGCGGCGATGCACTACACCGGGATGGCGGCGATGCGGACCGCCGGGGCGATCGACTACAACCCCAGCTTGGTGTTGATTTCTGTTGTCATCGCCACAGTGGCTGCCACTGTCGCCTTCTGGATCGCGTTCCGTGTCGGCGGCATCATCCGGGTCCTCAGCGCATCCGCGGTCATGGCTGGCGCGGTCTGCGGGATGCACTACACGGCGATGGCGGCAACCCGTGTCACGCCCGATCCAAGCCTGTACCCACAGGTCGGATGCGACCCGTTCACGCTGGGTATTCTCACCACGTTCGGGTCGACCATCGTGCTGATGTTCATCATCGTCACCGCGCTCGGCGGTGTCACCAGCCCCGAGTTCCACGTCCACAGAATCAGGCGGGACAGGATCTTCGTCTCGTTGCTGAGGGGTGGCTCCGTCCCGGATGCCCCCGCCGCGCCGGCCGCGACCCGGCGGATCACCTCGGTGAGACCGACATCGCCGCCCGGGACCCGCGCGAAAGCACCCTGCCACTGCGCACGGTCCCCCGGCAGCAGCCGGCGACACCACCGGTGATGCGCAGATAGCACCCACGGGACCGGTCAGCCGCCCTGCGCCAGCGAGAGATCAGCAGACGGGACAAGACGATGTACGGCCAAGATCGACGGGTCCCGCTGGATGCACCAGATCTCCTTGCCGCGCCTACCCCGGCAACAGCCGCTACCGGCGGCACCACGACAACCCCTGCTATCACAGGGAGCGTCGAATGGGTGTCGGCGGAAAGGTCAGAGGCTCCATTCGACCCGGCGGTTCAGGTCGTTCGCTTGGACTTGCCTTTGGTTCGGTGTGGTCCGCTGGCTGGTGGCACGCCCGCTGGGCGGACGGCCGGTGGGTGAGGTGCTGCCCTGCGCGTGCCGCATACCGGCCGTCAGTGGGATGCTGGGACACGGTCCGGATTGCTGACGACGCACGTTCGGATCGAGGCCCTCGGCCGGTGTGTGGACGCACCGACCGGGGCCGCCCTATCCGTGCCTGCCTGTGGGTGCCCGAAACCTGTCCGCAGGACCTGACCAGGGCTTCTGCCTCACCCGATGATCGATAGGCCTTCCCCTGAAGGCGATCGGACACCTATACCCCACCGGCTACACGTGCCCTTGACCGGGACACCACCACGTGGATGATCCTGGCCATGGCGGTTCGGCTGATCTACCTCGTCTTCTGTCAGCTGGCAGGCTGGCTGGGGCTGGTGGCTCGCAGCTCGGCGGCGAAGGACGCCGAGATCCTCGTGCTCCGCCACGAACTCGCCGTGCTACGCCGCCAAGTCGCCCGGCCCCGGTTCTGCTGGGCCGACCGCACGATCCTCGCCGGGCTGGCCCGGCTGCTCCCGCAGGCGTCCCGGTCGATCTTGTTAGTGCGACCAGAGACGATTCTGCGCTGGCACCGCCAGCTGGTCCGCCGCCGCTGGACCCAGCCGCACCGCCCACCCGGCCGGCCCTCCACCCCAACGGAGATCCGCCAGCTGATCCTCCGCCTCGCCAAGGAGAACCCCCACTGGGGCTACCGCCGCATCCACGCCGAACTCATCCGACTCGTCCATCAGATCGGGGCCAGCACCGTCTGAACGATCCCGCGCGCCGCCCAGGTCGATCCCACACCCCGGCACACCAGCCCCACCTGGCGACAGTTCCTGCACACCCAAGCCCACGGGATACTGGCCTGCGACTTCTTCACCATCAGACACCGTCCTGCTGAGCAAGCTGTACGTCCTGTTCTTCCTCGAGCTGGACTCCGCCGGGTGCATTTCTCTGGTCACACGGCGTCACCTCCCGCTGTCTGCTGGGCGCACGAAAGATCCGGGTTAGAGCGGGTTACAGCACTTAAGTACCCGCATCAACGATTGTGTTCTAATGTATTGCGCTATCTATATGAATGAAGGGGAGCCCGCGCTCCTCCTTGGGTCGCATTGCCCTAAGATCACACTCCATGATCCTTTTTCTTGCTCGGGCGGGTCTGGTTTCCCGAATGGTGGTGGCGATGGTTGCCGGTATCCTCGCGGCGACTGTGGCGGTGGTGTCCGCGACTCCCGCCGGGGCCGTGGAGCCACTATTCCTGGGCTGGACGAGCCTGCTACCGCCGCTTCCCACCGCCTACGCTCCTGCTGACGCGGAGGAATGCGCCGCCGGAGATCCGGCCTGCGTGGACGCGACCATCGTCCAGATGCAGACCCGCTACGACGATCTCGTGGCGAGCTGTGACCACAACGCGGTGTTCGCTTTGACGTATCTGCGTACGACGGAGGAATACCGGCGGGTGGCCGCAGAACCCGGGTTCTTCGACGACGTCTCCTACGTCAACACCGAGGACGCCGTGTTCGCCGCCTACTACTTCCACGCCTACGACGCCTGGCAGGTCGGGCAGAGCGCCGCGGTGCCACGCGCCTGGGAGATCGCGTTCGACGCGGCGAAGCAGCGCCGGCTCGCCGGGGCCGGCAACCTGCTGCTCGGCATGAACGCGCACGTCAACCGCGACCTCCCCCTGGTGCTGGCGTCGCTGGGTCTGGTCGCGGCGGACGGGCGCAGCCGCAAGCCCGACCACGACCAGATCAACGTCATGCTCAACCGCGTCGTCGACCCGCTGCTGCATGAGGCGGCGGATCGGCTCGACCCCTCGATCGACAACATCGCGACCCCGCTGGGCCTGTCCTACACGGCGCTGATGCAGATCCTGGTCGTATGGCGCGAGTCCGCCTGGCGTAACGCCGAACGCCTGATGAACGCCCCGACCGTCGAGGCCCGGGCACGGATCGTGAACGAGATTGAGGCGGCTGCCGCGACGACCGCCGTGACACTGCGGACCCTCTACACCCGCCCCGGTCTGCTTCCTCTTGGCCAGGACCGCGACGAGTACTGCGCCTCCCGTGGCTAGCGCCCGGGAAGGCGGCAGCGCGGGCGCGGGGTACTGTTCCGACGACAGCAGATTATGACGGGTCGGCCGGATGGCTGAGGTCGACGCCGGCCGTCAGGGGCGTTCGTGGCTGCCCGAGCAGCGGCGGGCGCCCGGCGGGGGAATCCGCTGTCGCGATGGAGGGGGGCCGTCGATGACATCAGTATCAGGTGATGCCCGGCACGTCGGCGCGGGGAGCCGGGTTGGCGAACATGTCGGTGATGTTGAGGCCGCCGTGCTGCTCGATACGTTGAGCGAGGTGGTGTTCCGGACCGACGCGGAAGGCCGCTGGACGTATCTGAACCGGGCGTGGACGAGGCTGACCGGCTTCGAGATCGGCCCCAGTCTCGGTGCCCGGTTCCTGGACTACGTCCACCCCGACGAGTTGGAGTACACGGTCGCCCTGTTCATGGGGGTGGTCGCCGGTGGCGCCAACCACTGCCATCACGAGACCCGGTACCGCACCAGTGACGGCAGCTACCGTCGCGTGCAGATCAGGGCGAACGTGCTCCGGGACGGGGCCGGTGAGGTGATCGGTAACACCGGCACGATTCTGGATGTCACTGACTCCCGTCGTGGCAGCGAGACGATCGGTGAGCACGCCGCTCTGCTCGAGCTCGTCTCCTCGGACGCACCGGGCGGCGAGCTGCCCGTGGGGGTGGTCGTGTATGACGCTGATCTGCGGCTACGGCGAGGCTCACCGGTCGTTGATCGGCTGGCCGAAGCACCGCAGCGCATCGGTGACCCCCTCGCCCAGCTGATGGAACTGTTGGCGCCGGCCGTCCCGGGGCAACGCGCCCTGGGCGGTGAGTGGGGGCTGGTTGCGGTCGCGAAACGCACCAACCACGCCCAGGTCAGCGACCTCGACATCGCCGACCCCCGCCCCGGCCGGTCGCTGCGGGTGTCGGTGATCCCTTATCTGCGGGACGGGGAGGAGATGCTCGCGCTCGTCCTGGCCGACATAACCGACCTACGCCGCGCCGAACACCGTCAGGCAGGCCTCGCCCGGCTCGGCCACCGGGCCATCTCCAGCTCAGACACCGCCGCGCTGGTAAGCGAGGCCGCCGCGATGGTTGCCTCGACACTCAGCGTTGCCGGCTGCGAGCTGATCCACGTCGACCCGCGAGGCGGCGACGCAGTCGGCACGAGCCCGCTACTTGACCGGGTCCTGGCCGACGACCAGCCTGTAGTGATCGATAGCCCGGTCACCGAGCTGGCTCGTTCTCTGGCCGGACCCCCGCCAGATTCGCCGGATGTCGCCACCGTGCTCGCCACGCGTGTCGGCGGCGCAGGGTTACTGTTCGGTGTCCTCGCCGCCCACAGCACGACCCCACGTTGCTTTACCGACGACGAGGTCCAATTCGTCCAGGCGGTGGCCGATATCCTCACCGCAGCCCTCGAACGCGACCGCACCGACCACGAACTGCGCAGACTCTACCGGCGGGCGGAACACGGCAGAGCATGGCTGGCCGCAAGCGCGCACACCATCACCCAGGTCCTCGCCGCCGCCGAGCCGCGCGACGCCCTCGACCTGGTCGCAGCCACGGCGAGAACGATGGCGGGCACCGACATCGGGGTGGTTGCCGTGCCCGACGAGCACGGCAACCTGGTGATAACCACAGCCGACGTCGCTCCCGGCCTGCCGGCTGCGCCCGATTCCCTGCTCGGGCTGACCCTCGCACAGGGCGTGACCCCGGTGGCCGAGCAGCTCACGGCCGGTGGCACCGTCGTCCTCGACAGTCTCGACCTGCGTGGCAGCAGGATCTCCCCGGCGCCCGACATGCCTATCGCCACCGCACTGATCCTCCCGCTACGGATCACGCAGCGATCATCGGCCGTGCTCATCCTCGGAAACCACACGGACACAGCACACCTCCCCCTCCACGACGTCGAGCTGATCGAGGCGTTCACCCACGACGCCGCGCTCGCAGTCGAACTCGTCCAGACCCAACACGACCGGGCCCGCCTCGCCGTCTACCAGGACCGCGACCGCATCGCCCGCGACCTCCACGACCAGGTCATCCAACGCCTCTTCGCGATCGGCCTACACCTACAATCCCTGACCCGGGCCGCCGGTGACATCACCGCAGCCCGCCTCACCAGCGCCATCAACGCCCTCGACCACACCATCGACGACATCCGCCACACCATCTTCGACCTACACCCCACACAACCAGGCCCATAAAACCCGACCCAAACGGGGGTCCGCTGGTCCTACACCGGCATCGGCCCCGCCGCCCTCGTCCTGGTCGGGCAGGACGGTCCACCCCATCGGATGCTCCCTGCGGGTCATGGGAGAGTCTGGGAGAAAACGCCAGTATCGTCCGTGTACGGGCACTGTCGGAGACTAGGGGGGATCGTGACTGAAAGCGACGATGCTGGCTGGGACTACCGCTCGGTAGCGCCGGACTGGGTGCCACCGGACGTCGACCTGAGAACCGACGTGGCGCACTCGGCGCGGGTCTACGACTACGTCCTGGGCGGCAAGGACAACTTCCCGGCCGACCGGGCGGCGGCTGGGGAGTTTGTCAAAAGTTTGCCGAACCTGTCCACGTCCATGCGGGCGAACCGAAGTTTCATGGTCAGGATGGCCCGTGTCCTGGCCGCGAAGCACGGTATCCGCCAGTTCCTGGACATCGGTACCGGGCTGCCGACCGCGCCGAACCTGCACGAGGTCGCCCAGAAGGTCGCGCCGGAATCGCGGATCGTCTACGTCGATAACGATCCCATAGTGTTGGTCCACGCGCGGGCCCTGCTCACCAGCACCCCCGAGGGGCGGACCGCCTATCTCGATGCCGACCTCCACAACCCAGAAGGGATCCTGGAGTCCGACCAGCTGCGGGAAACCCTCGACCTGAGCCAGCCCGTGGCGGTCAGTCTGATCGCGATCGTGCACTTCATCGCCGATGACACGGTCGTGCAAGACCTCATCGACCGGATCATGCGTCCGCTCCCGGCGGGCAGTGTCCTGGCGCTTTCCACCACTACCGCCGACAGCGCGCCCGAGGAAGTTCACGCCGGCGAGGCCGCGTACAAGGCCAACGGCATTCCGCTGATCGCGCGTGACAAAAGCACGGTGGAGCGTTTCTTCCACGGGATGGAACTCCTCGACCCCGGCGTCGTGCTCGTCCACCACTGGCATCCCGACGATGAGGCGGCTGCGCTGGACGACGCCCACGTGTACATGTACGGCGGAGTCGCCCGGAAACCGTAGGATGCGCGCTGTCAGCGTCAGCCTGGTGTCGCTGGTCATGACAGAGATCCCGGCTACTGGGCATGAGCGAGAAATGCACCGACGTGCCGTTTCCGACCGTGTGAGGCTCCAGAACCCCGATTTGGGCGGTGACCTGCGTGTTTGCCTACGGGCCGGGGTCCGTGTCGGGCAGGCTGGACGGTCATGGTGTGGTCGCTGCTCTACGCCCTGACACGCAACACTCTCGGACTGATGCTGCTCCGCGTGCGCGGCGACACCGCGAAAGACGTGGAGCTCCTCGTCCTGCGACATCAGGTGGCGGTGCTGCGCCGGCAGGTGAACCGGCCCGGTCCTGGAACCGGCGGACCGCGTCATCCTCGCAGCCCTGTCCCGGCTGCTACCCCGGTCCAGCTGGGGTTCGTTCTTCGTCACCCCAGCCACCGTGCTGCGCTGGCACCGTGACCTCCTCGCACGCCAATGGACCTACCCCCGCAAGACCCCCGGGCGGCCGCCGGTCCGCAGGGAGATCCGCGAACTGGTCCTACGCCTCGCGCAGGAGAACCCGACCTGGGGCCACCGCCGGATCCAGGGAGAACTGATCGGGCTGGGTTCCCCGGTCGGGGTCGCCACCGTCTGGCGGATCCTGCACCGCGCCGGCGTCGACCCCGCACCCCGCAGGTCCGACACCTCCTGGCGCACGTTCCTGTCCGCGCAGGCCTCCGGCCTGCTGCCCTGCGACTTCTTCACCGTGGACACCGCGTTCCTCCAACGGATCTACGTGTTCTTCGTCGTCGAACACGCCACCCGCCATGTCCACGCCCTCGGGGTCACGAAGCATCCGACCGCGGCGTGGGTCACCCAGCAGGCACGGAACCTGCTGGGTGATCTCGACGAGTGTGGCCACCGGTTCCGGTTCCTTCTCCGTGACCGCGATACGAAATTCACGGCTTCCGTCGACGCTGTCTTCGCCGGGGCCGGCATCGACGTGGTAAGCACACCCCCTCAAGCCCCGCAGGCGAACACGATCGCGGAACGCTGGGTCGGCACCGCCCGCCGGGAATGCACCGACAGGCTGCTGATCATCTCCGAACGGCACCTCACGTCGGTCCTCGACAGCTACGCGGAGCATTTCAACACCCACCGACCCCACCGCTCCCTCAGCCAGCACCCACCCGACTCGCCACCCGTGGTCACCCCGACGCCGGATTCCACCGTCCGTCGCACATGCATCCTCGACGGCATGATCAACGAATATCGCAACGCCGCCACTTGCGCGGAAGATCCTGTCAACCGCAAAAGACCAGCTCACAGGCCGAATCGGGTTTCTGGAGCCCCACAGGGACGCAGCGCCGGATCGGTGCTTTGTGCACCCCGGACGCTCCGGGGAAGGCGAGAAGTTCCTGGTTCTCAGCGGTACCTGTCAGGGCGACGTGCGCGTCAGAGCTTCTTCCCGAAACGGTAAAGAGCGCCGCTCTTGGTCGCGATAAACCGGGTCGGAGTGACGAAGAAGACCTCGAACGAGTCGCTTACCGCGCCGGCACCCGCTTTCAGGTTCTCGCAGCGGATCCCGTTGCTGACCTCAGGGATCGCCGTGTAGCCGCCGACCCAAAGCGTTCCGGCGTTCATGGCCTCCTGATGGAACTCCCACGGAGTGGGGTGGAAGCTACCGATAGCGCCGTTGTCATCAAACGCAGCGACCGACCACTTCGTGTTCGCAGGACTGAACGGCATGATGTAAGTTCTCCCCGCTTCTCGGCGCCCGTGTATCTCACGCGCGCATGGCGTTGACCGTGATTCCTGAGAGCTTCACCGGTGGCAGAAGGAAATTTCCGCTATCGCAGTGGGCTAGATTTCCGTGTCCAGGTTAGAGCTCTGTCGAGCTAGCCATGGACGAAGTCAAAAGATCGATGACTTTGCGAGTGGAACTTTCCCACCCCGCGCGGCGAACAGCCGATGCGACGTGGAAGCTTCTGTCGGATAGTTCGATTCTCTGCGATGGCCATCCCCCCAGAAGTCAGCCCACATGTTGCCCTCCCGACGGCCGCCGATGAGGGGTCATCAGCCGTCGATCCAAGCCTGGCAGGAACCAGGCCCGCATGGGGAGACTTCTCAAAAATTTGACACCTCGCAAATAACGCATCACCCGCCGCCAGCGCGCCTCGCCGCGCCCATCTAGGAGTGTGTCTCAGTAATGGTGACCTGCGGGGCTCCAGAACCCCGATTTGGGCGGTGACCTGCGTGTTTGCCTGCGGGGCGGGGCCCGTGTCGGGCTGTGGGTGCCAGAACTGGGCCATCGGCGCTGACCTGGGCTTTTAGTGGGCGTTCTGCACGCTTTTGCCGGGTCTCAACTTGGGTTGATCTTTGGGGTGGTCGGTGGGGCGGGCTGGGGAAGGACGAACAGGCCGGGATCGGGCTCGGTGAGAACACCCCGTTCCACCAGG
>NZ_UBIZ01000257.1:0-244 GCF_900465275.1 Parafrankia sp. Ea1.12
CCGACGCCGGCATCACCACCGTCACGATCCCACCCCGGACGCCCCGTGCGAACGCCTACGCCGAACGGTTCGTCCGCACCGTCCGGACCAAGGTCACCGACCGCATGCCGATCTTCAGCGAGCGGCACCTGCCCACCGTCCTGACCGCGTACGCCGCCCACTACAACGGACGACGACCCCACCGCGGCCGCAACCTTCAGCCACCACCGTCCGAGCACCCCATCGCCGACCTGACGAAGCGTCA
>NZ_UBIZ01000123.1:0-10287 GCF_900465275.1 Parafrankia sp. Ea1.12
GTTCCTGTTCGCCGCCGTCGTCCTCGTCGCGAACGCCGCCGCCGACCGCTCCCCGCCACGGCCCGCCGAGCTCGCGACCTTCGCCGCCTTCACCGCGCTGGCCGTCGTCACCGGGGTGCTGCTCACCAGCCCCGTCGCGGCCGGCGCCGGGCAACGTGCCGAAGGCGCCACCGCCGCCCCCCAGGACAGCGGCCCTCCCATGACCTCCACCTGGACGCTGCCGGTCGCGCTGCTGCTGCCCCCGCTGTACGCGCTGCTCGCGCACGTCCCGCTCTGGCTGGCGACCGGGGGAGCGGGGCGGCTCGGCCGGCCGGCGGGCCGGGGCGGCTCCCCGCCGCCGGCGCGCATCCGGCTGCACGACACCGCCGCGCTCGGTCTCGCCGGCGCCGCCGCGGCCGCCGTCCACCACCTGATCGCACCCACGACGGACCCGCGGTCCGCGGAGCGGCTCGCCGGCTCGTCGCACACCTTCGCCGCGCTGATCGCGGCGGTCGGCGTCTACGTGCTCGTCGACCGGCTGCTGCGTCCCGGTCACTGGTCCGGCGGGCGGGAGCAGGCGGTCGCGGTCGCGGTGGAGACCGGCGCCGCGCTGATCCTCGCCGTCCTGTGGGCGGCCAGCCCGCTGCTGCTCGTCGTCGCCGCCCCGCTCGTCCTGCTGCTGCGCCGCGGGCTGGCCCACGCCGAGCTGCTCACCGCGGCCCGCACCGACCCCAAGACCCGGCTGGCGACCATGGCCTACTGGCGGCAGGTCGCCCAGCGCGAGACCGCCCGGACCCGCCGGCTGGGACGTCCACTGTCGGTGCTGCTCGTGGACGTCGACCACTTCAAACAGGTCAACGACCGGCACGGGCATCTCAACGGTGACGCGGTGCTGCTCGCCGTCGCCGACGCGCTGCGCCTGGCCACCCGGCCGCAGGACCTCGTCGGCCGGTTCGGTGGGGAGGAGTTCGTCGTGCTGCTCGCCGAGGTCGACCTCGACGCGGCGGCGGCCGTCGCCGAACGCGTCCGCCACCAGGTCGCGGGGGCCAGCACCCGCCTCGGTCGCGCCGAGGTGACCGTCACGGTGTCGGTCGGCGTCGCCTGCACCAGCCCCGCCCGCCCCGACCCGCTCACCCACCAGGCAAGCCCGGCCGGCCCGGCGGACGGGACCGACGCGGCCCGTCGCGGCGCGCCCGGCACCGCCGCGGAACCGGCGTTCCCCGGCTCACGCGCCGCGGCGCCGGCCACCGACGACCTCGCCATCCTGACCGACCTGCTCGAGCGCGCCGACGCGGCGCTCTACCAGGCGAAACGCGAAGGCCGCAACCGCGTGCGCACCGCCGGAACGGCCACAGCGGGCGGCGCGCCACCGCGCCCCGCCCGCTGAACTCCCCACACTTCCGAACAGCTTCCGAACTCCCGCGGCTACCTGCTCACCCGTCTACGTGCTCAGCCGCCGGCCGCGCGCACCGTGTTGCGCAGCAGCAGCATCGTCGTCACCGGCCCCACCCCGCCGGGAACCGGGGTCAGCGCGCCCGCGACCGGGGCCACCGCGTCGGCGTCGACGTCACCGACCAGGCCGGCGTCCGTCCAGTTCGTGCCGACGTCGATGACGACCGCCCCGGGCCGGACATGCCCGGCACCGACCATCTTCGGCCGGCCGACCGCGGCCACGACGATGTCGGCGTCGTGCGCCACCGTCGCCAGGTCCTTCGTCCGCGAATGGCACACCGTCACCGTCGCGTCCTCGGCGAGCAGCAGCAGCGCCGCCGGCTTGCCCACCACCGAGCTGCGGCCGATCACACACGCCCGGGCGCCGGCCAGCGGCACCGCGGCCCGGTTGAGGATCTCCAGCACGGCCGCCGCGGTCGCCGGCGCGAACGCGGGCAGGCCGAGGGCGAGCCGGCCCAGGCTCAGCGGGTTCATGCCGTCGACGTCCTTGCCCACGGGGATGCGGGCACCCACGTCGGCGGCGGTCAGCCCGTCCGGCAGCGGCGTCTGCACGATCATCCCGTGCACCGCCGGGTCGGCGGCGAGCCGGTCCACGGTGGCGGTCAGCTCGTCCGGGTCCCCGGTCAGCTCGTGGACGGCGCAGCCCACCCCGACCTTGGCGGCGCCGCGCTCGATCACCCGCACGTACGACCGGGCAGCCTCGTCCGCCGTCGGCAGCACGACCGCCAGGGTCGGAGTGACCCCGGTGGCGGCGAGCCGTTCGACGTCGTCGACGACCGAGCGTCCTATGTCAGCGGCCATCGACCGCCCATCCAGCAATCTCATGACCCGATCCGATCTCCCACGGCGCGCACGACGACGTCCGCGCCGGTCACTGACGACAGGTACTTGTCCAGCTCGGCGGCGGTCGCGTCGCGGGTGGCGGCGTCGCTCATCGACGCCAGGTTCACCCGCACGTTGATCGCCGCCGAGTCGAGGGCCGCCCGCGCGCTGGCGGCGGCGACGGCCACGTCCGACAGGACGTTGACGTTCGCGCCGTCGAGGATGCGCTGGCACAGCCCGACCACCTCGGCGGCCGCCGCCGCGGTGCGCAGCGGCACGTCGGCCGCCCCGACCAGCGCCCGCTGGATCGCGGCGCTGCGTGCCGCCTTCTCCTCGGCGGTCTCCTTGGGCAGCCGGTAGGCGTCGGTGACGGCGGTGAACGCCACCGCGTCCGCGTCGGCCAGCGCCAGCGCCTCGCCGCGCAGCCGGTCCGCCTCGGCGCGGGCGGCGAGCATCACCGGTTCGTGCTCGGCGTACCGCGGCTTGCCGATGGTCAGGTTGGTGACCATGCTCACCAGGGCCGCGCCCAGCGCCACCTGCACCGCCGCCGCGGCGCCACCGCCGGGCGCGGGAGCCGCCGAGGCGAGCGCCTCGAGGAACCCGTCGAGTGTCTCGTCCGCCATCGCTTTCGACTCCCGCCTCGATCCGTTGTCCGGATCCGTGCCCGTCCGGACCTGTGCCGGCCAGCTCGCCACGCCGGAACCCCTGTGTGCCGTCACGCTCCCGCGTGGACGGCCGGCCGTGGCCGGGGACCACGGCCACGCCGCGGCGTCACCCGTCCCCACCCGACCCGGGACCGTCCGCATCCGTGCCGCGGATGCGGCGGAGCGGGGACGGCTGGGCGCGGGGCTGGTCGGAGTGCACCGTAGCAAGTGGATCGGCGCCCTGGACGGGGCAGGCCCGGCGCGCGCCCGTCCCGGACGGGATTGTGAGGTTTACCCCTCCGTCGACGGCGACCGGTCCACCGACGCTCACCCTGGCAGCGACCCCATGATCAGGTCGAGGCCGTCGTCGAACTGCGTGGCCGTGTCGGCCCGCAGGAACGGCACCGCCGCCGCCAGGTCGGGCAGCTGGTGCGCCGGCGGGTTGAACGTCGCCGTCGGCGCGCTGGGACGCCGGTCCTGCGCGACCGCGGCGGCCAGCGTGCGCGCCTCGGACAACACATGGCCCAGGCTGTAGAACAGCAGCGTCTGGTAAGCGGACGTCGCCTGCTCGGGGCTCAGGCCCATCCCGCGCAGCAGGCCGAGCGCGTGGTTGGCCCGCTCCCAGTACGCCCGCCCGCCCGGCGGGCGGCGCAGGATCACCCCCGCCATCGTCGGGTGGCGCAGCAGCGACCGCCGTAGCTGGTGCAGGCTCGCCCGCAGGTCGGCCCGCGCGTCCCCGGTCGACGGCAGCGGCTCGTCGCCGGCGATCAGGATGTCGGCGAGGACGTCCAGCAGCTCGTTCTTGGTGTGGAAGTGGCGGTAGACGGCGGTCGGGTCGACCTCGAGGCGGGCACCGAGGGCACGCATGCTGAAGGCGTCGGCCCCGCCGATGCGCACGATCTCCATCGCCGCGTCGAGCAGCACCTCCCTCGACAGGGTGCCCCGAGGCGTGCGCTGCGGGGGAGCCGATGCGCCCGACCGGGGCGCGTCCTCATCCTCGTCCGGTGCCGTCACGACACCTGATCGTAGTGGAACCCACAGTGTGGTCAACGCTGTTGACGCGCCCGCCCGTCAAGGATGATCTTGATGGCCGCGTCATCCCCGCTCACTGCCGCGCCGGGTGCCCGCCCGCGTGACGGGCGGCGTACACCACCACCGCGGCGAGTACCGCGGACCCGCCGAGCACGGACGTCCCGGGCAGGCTGAAGGCCAGCAGCAGGCAGCCGAGCAGTCCGACGACCGGAACGGCGCGCACCGGACGGCCTTCGGTGGGGGAGAGGGTCCACGCCGCGGCGTTGGCGACCGCGTAGTGCAGCAGCACCCCGAACGAGGAGAACCCGATCGCGCCGCGCAGGTCCGTGGTGAGCACGAGCGCGGTGACGGCGGCCCCGACCCGCACCACCGGAGCCAGACCCGGCACGCCGGCGGCACGCACGGCGTCGGTGAGCGGCGCGGCCGACGCCCCGAGCGCGGCCACCGGTAGCACCAGCAGCAGCGCGACGGCGACCGCGGCGTAGACGACCAGCGTGATGCCCAGCGCGGTCGGGATCGCCCGGCGGATGGTGCGCCGCGGGTTACGGACCTCCTCGCCGAGCGTCGCGATGCGCGCATAGCCGGCGAAGGCGAAGAACAGCAGGCCGGCGGCCTGCGGGAGACCGGGCCACAGGCTGGCGGCCCGGCTCCGCGGCGCCACTGGTGACGCAGGCGACCACGACCACGACGATCAGACGGGTCAGCCAGGCCGCGCGCCGCATCCCGGAGTAGTTGACCGCGGTGAGGGTGGCCGTGGCGGTGGCCGCCACCGGTTCGCCCCACGTCCCACCAGACCCTCAAGATAGTCAACAGTGTTGACGTGCGAGCCCTGCACAAACGATCAAGAAAACAACCAAATGCACAATTGATCAAAAGCCTTTCTCCTCAACAGAAAACCTTCGGTTGAGAGGAGTTTTCGATCATGAAACGGGCTTCGGGTGTCGCCATGATCATCTTTGCCGTGTCCCTCTGGGGTCGCCTCGCGCCTCGCGCTGGACGAAGGCCGCCGCGGACCTTCGCCCATGGCCATGGGCGGGCCTCCCGGTCGGACGCGGGCCTACTTAACATAATGTGCATTATCGGCGCGGTTTCGGGAGGGGTGTTCGGCCCCGTTCGACCTCTATGTGCCGCCGGGGCCCCGCCTGCTGGGCGGTGTTTGGTCAGGTGCCGATGTAGGTGGCGAGGTGTTCGCCGGTGAGGGTGGAGCGGGCGGCGACGAGGTCGGTGGGTGTGCCTTCGAAGACGATCCGGCCGCCGTCGTGGCCGGCGCCGGGGCCGAGGTCGATGATCCAGTCGGCGTGGGCCATGACGGCCTGGTGGTGTTCGATGACGATGACGGACTTGCCGGAGTCGACGAGCCGGTCGAGCAGGCCGAGGAGTTGTTCGACGTCGGCGAGGTGCAGGCCGGTGGTGGGTTCGTCGAGGATGTAGGTGCCGCCCCTGTCGGCCATGTGGGTGGCGAGTTTGAGTCGTTGCTGTTCGCCGCCGGAGAGGGTGGTGAGCGGCTGGCCGATGGTGAGGTAGCCGAGTCCGACGTCGGCGAGCCGGTTGAGGATGGCGTGTGCGGCGGGTGTGCGTGCCTCGCCGGTGCCGAAGAACTCCTGGGCGTCGGTGACGGACATGGCGAGGACTTCGCTGATGTCGCGGCCGTCGAGGTGGTGGTTGAGCACGGAGGCTTCGAACCGTTTGCCGTCGCATTCTTCGCAGGTGCTGGCGACGCCGGCCATCATCGCCAGGTCGGTGTAGATGACGCCGGCGCCGTTGCAGGCGGGGCAGGCGCCTTCGGAGTTGGCGCTGAACAGTGCGGGCTTGACACCGTTGGCTTTCGCGAATGCCTTGCGGATCGGGTCGAGCAGTCCGGTGTAGGTGGCGGGGTTGCTGCGTCGTGAGCCGCGGATGGCGGTCTGGTCGATCGAGACGACGTCCGCGCCGGCGGGGATCGATCCGTGGATGAGGGAGCTTTTGCCGGAGCCGGCGACGCCGGTGACGACGACGAGTACGCCGAGGGGGATGTCGACGTTGACGTCGTGCAGGTTGTGGGTGGTCGCGCCGCGGATCGGGAGCTGGCCGGTGGGGGTGCGCACGGTCGGTTTGAGGGTGGCGCGGTCGTCGAGGTGGCGGCCGGTGAGGGTGCCGCTGGTTCGTAGCCCGGAGAGGGTGCCTTCGTAGCAGACGGTGCCGCCGGCGGTGCCGGCGCCGGGTCCGAGGTCGACGACGTGGTCGGCGATGGCGATTGTTTCCGGCTTGTGTTCGACGACGAGCACGGTGTTGCCCTTGTCCCGCAGTCGCAGCAGCAGGTTGTTCATGCGCTGGATGTCGTGGGGGTGCAGGCCGACGGTGGGTTCGTCGAAGACGTAGGTGGTGTCGGTGAGTGAGGAGCCGAGGTGGCGGATCATTTTGACGCGCTGCGCCTCGCCGCCGGAGAGGGTGCCGGAGGGCCGGTCGAGGGAGAGGTAGCCCAGGCCGATCTCGACGAAGGAGTCGAGGGTGTGGTGCAGCGCGGTGAGCAGGGGTGCGACGGATGGTTCGTCGAGGTCGCGGACCCAGTGGGCGAGGTCGCTGATCTGCATGGCGCAGGCGTCGGCGATGTTGGTGCCGGCGATGCGGGAGGAGCGGGCGGCTTCGCTGAGCCGGGTGCCGTCGCAGTCGGGGCAGGTGGTGAAGGTGACGGCCCGGTCGACGAAGGCGCGGATGTGTGGCTGCATCGCTTCGCGGTCTTTGGACAGGATCGATTTCTGGATTTTCGGGATGAGGCCTTCGTAGGTGAGGTTGACGTTGTCGACCTTGATTTTTGTGGGTTCTTTGTAGAGCAGGTCGTGGAGTTCGGTCTTGGTGTATCGGCGGATGGGTTTGTCGGGGTCGAGGAAGCCGGAGCCGCCGAAGATGCGGCCGTACCAGCCGTCGGCGCTGTAGCCGGGGATGGTGAGGGCGCCTTCGTTGAGGGATTTGCTGTCGTCGTAGAGGGCGGTGAGGTCGAAGCCGGAGACGGCGCCGCGGCCTTCGCAACGGGGGCACATGCCGCCGGTGCGGGTGAAGGTCTTTCGTTCGGTTTTGCTGGTTCCGCGTTCGGTGGTGATCGCGCCGTTTGCCCGGACGGTGGGGACGTTGAAGGAGAAGGCGTTGGGTGAGCCGATGTGTGGACGTCCCAGCCGGCTGAACAGGATGCGCAGCATGGCGTTGGCGTCGGTGGCGGTGCCGACGGTGGAGCGGGGGTCGGCGCCGAGCCGCTGCTGGTCGACGATGATCGCGGTGGTGAGTCCGTCGAGGACGTCGACTTCGGGTCGTGCAAGGGTGGGCATGAAGCCTTGGACGAAGGCGCTGTAGGTTTCGTTGATCAGTCGCTGGGATTCCGCGGCGATGGTGCCGAAGACCAGGGAGCTTTTGCCTGAGCCGGAGACGCCGGTGAACACGGTGAGTCGGCGTTTGGGGAGTTCGACGCTGAGGTCTTTGAGGTTGTTCACGCGGGCGCCGTGGACGCGGATGAGGTCGTGGCTGTCGGCGAGGTGGGGCGCGGGCGGCTGCGGGTCCGTCCTCGTGGCGTTGCTCATGGTGTCTCCATCGTGCTGGCCAGCCGGTGGCGACCACCAGGTCGCCACCGGTGTCGGGCGCGGGGGTTGCCGCGTGGCGGCTGTCCGGGTGTCGGGTCCTGGCCGGGTTCGCCGGCTGGTTCAGCGGTGTTCGTTGATTCGGACGAGGTTGCCGGCGGGGTCGCGGAAGGCGCAGTCGCGGACGCCGTAGGGCTGTTCGGTGGGTTCCTGGACGACTTCGGCGCCGCTGGCCTGGACCTTGGTGAAGGTGTCGTCGAGGTCGGCGGTGGCGAGGATGACGTGGGCGTAGTTGCCCTTGGCCATCATCTCGGTGATGGTGCGGTGCTCGTCGTCGGTGATGCCGGGGTAGGCGGCGGGTGGTTCGAGGACGATGCAGGTGTCGGGCTGGTTGGGGGGTCCGACGGTGATCCAGCGCATGCCGTTGTAGCCGACGTCGTTGCGGACTTCGAAGCCGAGGGTGTCGCGGTAGAAGGCCAGGGAGGCGTCGGGGTCGTCGTGCGGGAGGAAGCTGGTGTGGATGGTGATGTCCATGGCGGTCACGCTAGGTGCGGCTGGGTGAGCGCGCTTCTCGATTCCTGACCGGTCTGGTGATCTGTTTGGCGATGCAGGAGGGCATGCCGGCGGTGGTCGCGGCGGCGTGGCGGCGGTAGGCGCTGGGGGGCATGCCGACGAGTTCGGTGAAGCGGCTGCTGAAGGTGCCCAGGGAGGAGCAGCCGACGGCGAAGCAGACTTCGGTGACGGTGAGGTCGCCGCGGCGTAGTAGGGCCATCGCGCGTTCGATGCGCCGGGTCATCAGGTAGGCGTAGGGCGATTCGCCGTAGGCGAGGCGGAACTCGCGGCTGAGGTGTCCGGCGGACATGTGTGCGCCGCGGGCGAGCGCCTCGACGTCGAGGGGTTGGGCGTACTCGCGGTCGATGCGGTCGCGGACGCGGCGGAGGCGGGCGAGGTCTCGGAGGCGCTGTGTCGCGGCGGGACTGCTGCTCACCTGCGGGATGGTGCCATGTCGGGGTGGGGGTGCCAGTGCCAGGCCCGGCGTGGTTCGTGTGGGGTTGCGGGCTGCCGGGGTGGTGTCCGGCAGCCGGTGCGGGATGGGGTGTGGCCGGCCTGGTCGGGTTGGTCAGCTGGCGTGGTGTTTCAGCTGGCGTCGGTGTTGTCGAGGTCGAGGGCGAGGCTGTTCATGCAGTACCGCTGGCCGGTGGGGGCGGGGCCGTCGTCGAAGACGTGGCCGAGGTGGGAGTCGCAGCGGGCGCAGCGGACCTCGGTGCGGGTCATGCCGTGGCTGCGGTCGGTGATGAGGGTGACGGCGTCGGCGGTGACGGGCTGGTAGAAGCTGGGCCATCCGGAGCCGGAGTCGTATTTGGTGTCGGAGGTGAACAGGGGGGCGCCGCAGGCGCCGCAGCGGTAGGTGCCGCTGGTCTTGTCGTAGGTGTAGGCGCCACTGAAGGGGGCTTCGGTGGCGGCCTGGCGCAGGATGGCGTAGCGCTGGGGGTCGAGGAGCTGGCGCCATTCGGTGTCGCTGCGGACGACCTTCTCGTCGGTGTCGGTGTCGGTGTTCGGCTGGTCGGTCATGGGATGTCCTTCCTGGTGCGGGGTGGCCGGCGGGTGGGTGGGTGTGCCGGTTTTGGCTGGCTGGCGGGTGTGGTGTTGTGCGCGGGTCGGGTGTTCCTGTCTGTGTGCTGTGTGGTGGTCCCGTGGTGGTCAACGCGGCGGGCGGCCGGTTTGTTCTGTCATGCGACTGGTGCCGCGGTGCCAGTTCGGGTGTTTGTGGGGTGGTGGCGGGTGAGGGTGGTGGCGGCGAGGGCGACTCCCCCCGTGGCGGCGGCGGCCATGGCGGTGCCGGCGGCGGGTGGGAGCTGGCGGCGGGTGGTGGCGTGGGTGAAGACCGCGGCGTCGGCGGCGTCGGCGAGCAGGCCGGCGAACAGCCATCCGCGGGTGGGTGCGCCGGTGAGCTGGGCGTGGAGGAGTCCGGCGCCCAGGGCGAGGTCGCGGATGCCGGCGAGGCGGGCGAGCCAGGCGATCTTCTCGGCGGTGACGCGGTCGACGCCGGTGGCGCGGATGATTCGGACGGGTCTGGTCAGGGCGGTGAGCCCGACGGTGGTGCGGGTGAGGCCGTTCAGCAGGATCGGAGCCCGGTTCGTCACGCGCCGTGTATCCTTTGCAGTCGGTGGAGCACACAGTGTGATTGCGATCTCGTTACCTGGCCTTCCGGGGTGGGAACGACTTCGCTTGTCCGTACGTTGGACTCGGTTGAGGTCCACACGCCACGACGCTCTGAGGAGTCATATGGGCGAGCGCATTCTGCGGGGCAGCCGTCTCGGTGCAGTGTCCTACGAGACTGACCGCAGCACGGAGCTTGCCCCGCGGCAGACAGCGTCGTACGACTGCCCGAACGGTCACCAGTTCACCATGCCCTTCGCGGCCGAGGCCGAGGTGCCTTCGGCGTGGGAGTGTCGCGTGTGTGGGGCGGCGTCGGTGATCGTGGACGGTGAGCGGCCGGAGCCGAAGAAGAGCAAGCCGCCGCGTACGCACTGGGACATGTTGATGGAGCGTCGGACGACCGACGATCTGGAGGAGGTGCTGGCCGAGAGGCTGGCGGTGCTGCGGGGCACGGGTGCGGACAGGCGGTCCGCCTGAGGGTGTGAACGGTCCCGGGTCTGCCGGTTCGCGGTGCCGGTGAGGCGCGGGTAGGTCGGAGACGTCGATGTGGGGTGGCAGCGTGCGCTGCCACCCCACATCGACGTTTCAGGGCCGGCCGGCGTCGACGGTGTCGGGTCCGGTGGCGGTCGGGGTGGTGAGGCTGTCCGTGGTGG
>NZ_UBIZ01000115.1:0-255 GCF_900465275.1 Parafrankia sp. Ea1.12
CGCGACACGACGTTCACCGCCGTCTTCGACACCGTCTTCACCACCGACAACATCGATATCGTGCGGACACCCGTACGGACCCCGGTCGCGAACGCTTTCGCGGAACGCCGGGTCGGTACCGTCCGCCGCGAATGCCTCGACCACCTCCTCATCCTCGGCGAACAACACACCACCGCCGTCCTCACCGACTACATCGACCACTACAACCACCACCGACCCCACCGGTCACTCCAACAACAGGCACCGCTCAGCACC
>NZ_UBIZ01000387.1:0-29191 GCF_900465275.1 Parafrankia sp. Ea1.12
CTCCTGCGCCGCAACATCTGGATCAACCCGTTCTGGGAGGACTCCCTCGAGGGCCTCATCTCCCTCATGGGCTCCGACCGCGTCTACTTCGGCTTCGACTACCCCCACCCCGAAGGCCTCGCCGAGCCCCTCTCCTTCACCGGACAGCTCACGGGTCTCGCCCCGGCCGACATCGAACGGGTCATGTCGACCAACATGTTCGAGCTCCTCGGCCTCCCCCGGCCGGCCCCCACCGGCGACCCGCTGTAGTACCAGGATGTCTTTCAAGCGACTGACGGTAGGTGATGACGTCCCATGCAGTTCCGCCTCGACGAGGACCAGCTGGCGATGCGCGATGCCGTCCGGGCGTTCTGCGCGGACCGGTTCGGTCTCGCCGACATCACGGCCCGCGACGGCAAGCCCACCGACCCTGGACTGTGGGCGGCTCTCGCCGAGCTCGGTGTGCTGGGCGTCCTCGTCGACGAGGCCGGTTCCGGGATCGGCATCATCGAGGCCGCCATCGCGTTCGAGCAGTTCGGCGAGCATCTCGCCGGCGGGCCGGTGCTGTGGTCGACCCTCGCCGCGCCGTTCGTCCCCGGCGCCGCCGGCGGAAGGGTCCGGGTCGCCGGCGTCGAGCTGACCGGCACCGACCTGGCGAACGCCGAGCCGGCCGACGGGACGAACGGCTCGCTGGTCGTCGAGCACGCCGACGAGTGCGACGTGCTCCTGTTGCTGCGCGACGACCGGGTGGAGGTGTGCCCGCGCGCCGGCCTGCCACCGCCCGTGGGCGGCACGCCACTCGACCCGCTGACGCCCGTCGCCGTGTTCCCCCACATCCCCGCGGGCCAGGTGGTCGGCACAGCGGCGGACGCGCGGCGCCTGCGGCGGTCGGGAGAGATCCTCAGCGCCGCGCTGCTGGTCGGCGTCGCCCAGGGCGCGCTCGAGACCGCCCGCGGCTACGCGCTCGAGCGGGTGCAGTTCGGAGTTCCCATCGGCTCGTTCCAGGCCGTCAAGCACCTGCTCGCCGACATGTACGTGCGGGTGGAGCTGGCGCGGACGGCGACCTACGCCGCCGCCGCGATCGCGGCCGACCCGCGCGCCGGTGACCCGGACCGCGCCGCGAACACGGCGAAGCTGCTCGCCGGCGAGGCGGGCATCGCCAACGGCCGCGCGGCCGTGCAGGTCCTCGGCGGCATGGGCTTCACCTGGGACATGCTCCCGCACTACTTCCTGAAGCGGGCCTGGGTCCTCGAGAACGGATTCGGCACCGCGTCCTGGCACGCCGCCCGGCTCGGTGCCGCGGTCGGGGACGAAGTCACCGCCCCGTGACCGGGGCGCAGACACCGACCCGGTCCGCCCGCCGGTAGAGCGAAAGGCTGTTCGCATGGGATTCGACACGATCCAGTACCAGGTCGAGGAACGGGTGGCCACGATCACCTTCGACCGGCCCGAGGCGCTCAACGCGCTGAGCCCGGCGATGGTCAAGGAGCTGCGGCAGGCGTACGCCGACGCCGAGGCCGACGACGAGGTCTGGATCCTGCTCGTCACCGGGAACGGCCGGGCGTTCTGCGCCGGCGCCGACGTCACCGAGATCCCCGACGACGGGCGGGTCGTCTACGACGAGCCCTACCTGTCGACGTTCCCGCAGTGGGAGGCGCCCCAGGAGGGCACGCCGCCGTTCCGGACGATGACCAAGCCGATCCTCACCGCCGTGAACGGCCTGTGCTGCGGCGCCGGGCTCGACCTCGTCACCACCGGCGACATCGTCATCGCCTCCGACCGGGCCGAGTTCTTCGACCCCCATGTCAGCATCGGCCTGGTCTCCGGCCGGGAGGTGGTACGGCTGGCCCGCGCCCTGCCGACCAACATCGCCATGCGGATGGCGCTGATGGGCCGGCACGAGCGGATGAGCGCGCAGCGCGCCTACGACCTGGGGCTGGTCTCCGAGGTCGTCGAGCACGACCGGCTGCTCGAGCGGGCCCGGGAGATCGCGCGCACCGTCAACCGCAACGCGCCGCTGGCCGTGCGCGGCACCCGGCTCGCCATCCGCCGGGGCCGCGACCTCCCCCTGTACGAGGCCGAGGTCATGGCCGAGACGTTCCGGGAGCGGGTGGTCCGCACCGAGGACGCCAAGGAGGGCCCCCGCGCCTTCATGGAGAAACGCCAGCCGGATTGGAAGTGCCGGTGACATTCTCTGGAATGGCCGAGCTTCCCGCGCTCAGCGAGCGTATCGGGAGGGTGCTCGCTCTCGACCCGTCGGCGCCCGCCGTCGAGTTCGAGCGCCACTGGCACACCTGGGGCGAGCTGGCCGCGTCGGCCGACGCGGTCGCGCCGCACGTGCGGCCGGGCGAGCGCGTCGCCCTGCTGCTGCGCAACCGGCCACCGCAGCTCGGCCTGCTCCTCGGTCTGCTCCGGGCCGGCGCCTGCGTGGTCGCCGTCAACCCCGGACGAGGAGTCGAGCGGGTCCGGGCCGAGCTCGGCTCGCTCACCGTCACGACCGTCGCCGGCTCCCTCGAGGATCTCCAGGCCTTCGCCCCGCGGATCCGCTGGTTCGCCAGCGACACTCTCGGCGCGCTGACGGTCAGCGGTGAGGCGCCGGCGCGTGTCGCCGGAGCGGGCGAGGACGACCAAGACCCTGACGGGCTGCGTCCCGAGGTGGCGGTCGAGATGCTGACCAGCGGGACGACCGGCCCGCCCAAGCGGGTTCCGCTGACCTACGAGACCTTCCGGCGGGTGCTCGCCGGGGCCAAGCACTACGAACGCAGTCCCGACGCCGGCCTTCGGCTGCGCCGTGGCGTGGTCGTCGTGAACGCGCCGCTGGTGCACCTGGGCGGGCTGTTCCGGATCCTGCAGTGCGTCAACGACGGCCGCTCCTTCTGCCTGCTCGAACGCTTCCGCGTCGAGGAGTGGGCGGACGCCGTGCGCCGGCATCGACCCTCCACCGTCAGCCTGGTCCCGGCCGCGTTGCGGATGGTCCTCGACGCCGACCTCGATCCCACCGACCTGTCCGGCGTGCGGTCGGTGATCTCTGGTACCGCGCCGCTGTCGCCCGAGGACGCCGACGCCTTCCAGGCGAGGTTCGGGGTGCCGGTGCTGACCTCGTACGCGGCGACCGAGTTCGGCGGCGGCGTCGCCGGCTGGAACCTCGCCGACCACGAGCGGTACTGGGCGGCGAAGCGCGGCAGTGTCGGGCGCGCCCACGCCGGCTGCGCGCTGCGCGTGGTCGACCCCGACACCGGCGCACCCCGCGGACCGGACGAACCGGGGCTGCTGGAGGTCCGGGCGGCGCAGCTCGGTGCCGACAGCGGCTGGACCCGGACCACCGACCTCGCCCGGATCGACGCCGACGGCTTCCTGTGGATCCTCGGCCGCGCCGACCAGGCGATCATCCGCGGGGGGTTCAAGATCCTGCCCGACGAGGTGCGCGTCGCCCTGGAACGCGACCCGCGGGTACGCGGCGCCGCCGTCGTCGGCCGTCCCGATACCCGCCTCGGTGCCGTTCCGGTGGCGGCCGTCGAGCCGCGCCCCGGGGTCACGGTGACCGCCGAGGCCCTCCTGGCGGCGGCGGCAGGCGTCCTGGCCCGCTACGAGCTGCCGGCCCAGCTGCGAGTCGTCGAGGCTCTTCCCCGGACGCCCTCGGGCAAGGTCGACCTGGCCGCCGTGCGCGAGCTGTTCACCCAGCAGCCCTGAGCACCCCGCACCCCGCACCCCGCAGCCCTCAGCCCTCAGCCCTCAACCGGCCGAGGGGCCGGCGCCCCCGAACAGCCGGAGACGCACGAACAGCCGGAGACGCACGAACAGCCAGCGGCCCACGAACAACCGGAGGAGCGCGGTATGGACCTGACCTACAGCGAGCAGGACGAGGCGTTCCGCGCCGAGCTCCGCGCCTGGCTCCAGGCGGAGGTGCCCGCGCACGGCCCGCCCCCACCCCCCGGGGACTGGCCGGCGCGACGCGCCTACGACACCGCCTGGCAGCGCAGGCTGTACGACGCGGGATACGCCGGCCTGCACTGGCCCAGCCAGTTCGGCGGCCGCGGCCTGCCCGTCACCCAGCAGCTCGTCTACCTGGAGGAATACGCCCGCGCAGGCGCCCCCTACATCAGCGTCAACTTCGTCGGGATGATGCACGCCGGCCCCACGCTGATCGCCGAGGGCACCGACGAGCAGCGGGCCTACCACCTGCCGCGCATCCTGCGCGGCGAACACGTCTGGTGCCAGGGCTTCTCCGAGCCACAGGCCGGCTCCGACCTCGCCTCCCTGCGCACCAGCGCGGTGCGCGAGGGCGACGAGTACATCGTCAACGGCCAGAAGATCTGGAGTACCCGGGCGCACGTCGCCGACTACGGCGAGCTGCTGGTCCGCACCGACCCCGACGCCCGCAAACACCGCGGCATCAGCTGGCTCATCCTCGACATGCACTCCCCCGGCGTCGAGGTCCGCCCGATGCGCACCATCGACGGCGAGAGCCACTTCTGCGAGGTGTTCCTCACCGACGTCCGGGTGCCCGTCGCCAACCTCGTCGGCGCGGAGAACGACGGCTGGCGGGTCACGAACGTGACCCTGCGCTTCGAGCGTGGCACCGCCTTCGCCCAGCACATCATCACCCTGCGCTCCCAGCTGCGGGACCTGGTCAGGGCGGCCCGGCTGGTGCCCGCGCCGGGCGGCGGCACCGCCTGGGACGACCCGGCGCTGCGCGGGCATGTCGGCCGCCTGGATGCACACGTCGACGGGCTGTGGCGGATGACCCAGCGCGACATCACCGAGGCCGAGGCCACCGGACTGCCCGCACCCACCGGCTCCGCCGTCAAGCTGCGGTTCAGCGAGCTCAGCCAGGAGCTGAGCGAGCTCGCGGTGCGCGTTCTCGGCCGCGCGGCGACGGGCGGCGTGCGGGGCCACGGCCTCGACGGCACCGAGATCGCCCGGGCCTACCTCTGGTCGTTGCAGTACACGATCGCGGCCGGCACCTCGCAGATCCAGCGCAACCTCATCGCCGAACGCATCCTCGGGATGCCCCGCGTGGCCTGACGCCGGGTCCGGGCGCAGAACGGGAAAGCGACCAGTCGTTCCTCCACCGGCGGCGGCCTCGGCCCCCGCCCGCAACGGAGAGGGTTGAGATGGACCTCGGTATACGTGATCGTGGTTTCCTCGTCGTCGGCGGGACGGCGGGCATGGGTCTCGCCGCCGCGCAGGTGCTGGTCGCCGACGGCGCGCGCGTGGCACTCGTGGGGCGGGACCCCGACCGGGCGCGGGCGGCCGTGGAGCGGCTGGGCCGGCGGAACGCGACGGCGGTCGTCGGCGACGTCAGCCGCCCCGGTGAGGCGGAACGGATCGTGAGCGAGGTGGTCGGGACGCTCGGCGAGCTGGCCGGTGTCGCGGTGACCACCGGCACGTCGACCGCAGCGCACGCCAGCCTCGACGCTGCCTCGGACGCGGTGTGGGCGGACGCCGTCGACGACGTGCTGATGGGGACGGTCCGCACCGTCAGGGCGGCCGTCCCGCACCTGGTCGCCGGCGGCGGGGGCACGGTGGTCACCACGGCGGCGTACGGAATGCGCGCCTATCATCCCGACCGGCTGCCGTACGTCACGCTGAAGAGCGGGGTGGCCGCGCTCACCAAGACCGTCGCCAGGGCGTACGGCGGCTCGGGGGTGCGGGCGAACTGCGTCTGCCCCGGTGCCATCGAGACCGGGTCGCTCGCGGCCCTGCGCGGGGCGCTCGCCCGGGAGCGCGGCGTCCCGCCGGCCGGCCTCCTGGAGCAGGTCATGGTCGACGAGTGGCGCATGGACGTCGCCCTGCGCCGGCCGGGCACCGGGTGAGGTCTGCGACCTGTTCGCCTTCCTCCTGTCGCCCCGCGCGGGGTACCTGACCGGCGCGGTCATCAACATCGACGGCGGCACCCAGTTCTGATCCGGCCAGTTCTGATCCGGACCGGTTCCGAACAGGGCGGGAGACGAAACGCCCGGTCAGTCGCGGGTCACCCGCCAGCTGTCCCCACCCACCCGGTTACCGGGATTCCACCTGAAGATATAGCCGCGGTCGCCGTCGTGGTTGTAGGCCGCCGCGTAGAGCCAGCCGTCCTTCTGCCTGTTCTGCAGGCCGATGTGGTCCCCGTCGCGCAGGACCGTGCTGCCGGCGATGGTGAACCCGCACTGTTCCAGCACCCGGACGGTGCTGTTGATGGTCAGATCCTCGCCGTAGGGCCCCCGCAGCTCACGGATACGCACGATTTTTCCGCTACCGACGAATTCGGCGCCGCCATCGACCGAAAGGTCGTGCAGCACCTTCAGTCCGTTGTGACCGTAGGTGCTGATCTTTTCGCCGACGTCGATGTCCTCCCCGAACCGTGCGCCGTTGATGCCCTGCGTGCTCAGCTTGCTCCCGACCGTCAGATCGTCGTTGGCGTTCAGCAGCCCGTTCACGTCGAGCCGGGACCGGGCGGTGAGATTACCCGAGACCGTCAGCTCCTCCTGGACCGTCGCGTCGTTGTGGGCGGACAGCGACCGGTACACGTCGAGCGTGGACTCGGCGGTGACCGAGCCGGAGACGGTCAGGGTGGACGTGGCGGTGACCGGGCCGGAGACGGTCAGTCCGGTCAGGGTGGGGTTGTTGACGGCGATGGTGAGGTTGGCGTACTGCTCGACCGATTCGAAGCCTTCCGCGGCCTGCTGTCCGCCGTCGACGGCGGACGCCTTCACGATGAAGGTGGTGTCGCGCAGGATCGTGCCCGACGGGGCGGACCACGAGGTGCCGGTTCCCTCGAACACGGGGGCCGCGTTGCTGCCGTCGTACAGCCAGAAGTAGGAGCCGTTGCTCTCCCAGGAGAGCTGGAGGGACTCGCCGGCGTCGATCCTCGTCCTGGGGACGGTCGGCCTGTCCGTGCTGCGGGCCAGAAAGTTGCGCAGGTAGAAGACGGGCTCGATGACGGGCAGGGTCAGGGTCCGCGGATTCTTGCGGGTGAATTTCTGCGGTTGCGTGTTGGAGGATTCGACGATCTGCACGAGGAGCGGGTCACCGGTGGCGGTGGCGATCAGGCCGCTGATGCTGAAGGCCAGGGGGTAGGTGACCGGATCGTTGGGGTTGGCGTTATGGAAGGTGAGCTGATGATGCTCGGTGAGCTCCTGCTCGGTGTTCGCCGCCAGCGACACCGGCTTCCATCTGTCGTCGTTCACCGCGATGCGCGGATTCTCGGTGAAGTACGCGGTGCCGCTCTGCGGGTTGACCGGCACCGAGATCGCGATCCTGTCGGCGTAGATGTTCTGGTCGCCATGGTCAACGGAGATGTTGATGCGGGCCTTGGTGCCCTTCTCCGGGTCACCGCCCGCCTCGAGCGGTGATGGGCTGGTGGCGGGTAGGTAGTCGAACAGAGGGTTTGCGGCCATTGCGAATCCTCCTGGCGTGCGGGTCCTTACTGCGGTGTCCTGACGTGCGTCGGGGAGGGAACGTGGTTACTGCTCCGGGTCGGCGAGGAAGCGGAGCAGGCCGTCCTCGAGAAGAACGGGGCTGTCCGGGAACCGCGCCTCCAGCGGTGCCGGGATCAGCGCGTACGGCACCCAGGGAGCCTCGCCGGGCGCCGGGCGCAGCCAGGACCACGAGCCGTTCTTCTCGGCCGGCCGGGGGAAGGCGAGGGTCCCGGCCTCGGAGTCGTGGTCGGAGCCGTGGTCGCGGTCGGGGTCGGGCTGGCTGGTCGGAGCGTGTTCGGTGGTGAGGACGGGGCCGAAACGGAAGAGCGCCTGCAGGTGACGCAGCGCGTCGTCGGTGTGCCGGGGCGGGACGGTGACAGTGGCGGTGGGGGTGATGCCGCTGGTGGCGTGCACGGGGGCCCGCGGATCGAGGAGCAGGAGCAGCCGGGTGGGCGCCGGGTCGCCGAACGTCAGCGGGACGTAGTTTCCGGCAGGCACGGTTCCGGCAGGCACGGTGCCCGCGGCGCCGGGCGGCCCGATCTGGGTGGCGTAGTCCTGCTCGTCGTCGGGAGCGGTGACGCTGTGGAAACAGTCGTAGTCGTAGGCCCCGTGCGGGTCGGTGGCGAAGTAGCCGATGAGGCCGTCGTCGCGGGCGGCCACGTCGCCGAGGCGGATCTCGAACCGGTCGCCGGTGAAGGCCGGCGGCGGCGGGTCGAGCGTGGCGGCCCAGCCGGTGTCGCGGATGGGGGGTCCCTCGAGGGTCAGCCGGAGCTGCGCGGGGACGAGGGCCAGCGGGCGCCCGAGGAGGAGGGACAGGTTCTGGTCGGCGCGCCGGCCGAGCGGGTCGGTGGTCCACAGGGTGGAGTCGATGACGTCGAGGAAGGCCGTGAAGTTCGCCTCCGCGGCGAGCTTCGGGGAACCGATGAGGGCCGCGATCTCGGGGGCGTGGGCGGCGAGCTGGTCCGGGGTGGTGATGGCGCTGCCGGGCGGGGGCTCCCACTGGCCGGTGCGCCGGCCGTCGGCTCCGGTGAGCAGCCGGTAGGTGCCGAGCAGGAGCCCTGCCGGGTCGTAGAGCAGCAGGCTGTGGTCGAGGTGGTTGGGGAGGATCCAGCCGCTGATGGGGCTGGGGTCGGCCGCGGTGCCGACGACGCGCGTGCCGGTCCGGGCATCCAGGAGGTCGAAGTCGAGCCGGGCGGGTTGCAGAGGGCGCGGGGGTAGCTGGGCGACGGAGGCGATCGCGGGCGTCAGAGAGGTCCCGACGGCGAGGGCGGTGTCGACGGTGAGCGGGAAGTTGCGGTAGTCGTGCAGGCCACCGCTCTGGGTGTCGCCGCTGACGACGTCCAGGACTCGGCCGAACTTGTCGTAGAGGAAGAGCTCCTCGACGCAGATCTGTCCCTGCCGGGTCTCGTGGAAGGGGGCGCTGGCGCTGCCGGGCAGGTACGGGAAGCTGCTGACCCGGCCGCGGTAACGCGCGGGCAGGCCGTCCTCGGTGGCGGCGTCCGGGTAGCCGACGAGGTCGGCGACGGCGGGAAAGTCGGTGTCGTCGGTCGTGGGGCGGCGGAAGGCGCGCAGGTCGCGGGCGGCCAGGCGATCGTTGAAGCCGGTGAGTTCCTGGGCGAGCAGCCCCCAGTCGCCGATCGCGGTGAGCCAGGCGTCGAGCTGGTCACGCTGGTCGTCGGTGCCGTGCTGGGCGACGTACTCCTTCATCCTGGCGGCGAACAGGGACCGGGGGTGCGGGCCGAGCGCGGAGACACCCGTGACGGTGACCCGGTCCAGGGGGATGTCGACGCCCTCCGGGGTGAAGCGGTAGTCGGTGCCGTCGAAGGTCCAGCAGCGCCGCGCGCCCACGGTGTGGGGGATGTGCCGGTAGGAGATCTTCCACTCCATGAACAGCGGCTCCCAGGGCTGGGTCCAGGGTTCCAGACCCAGCTCCGGGAGGGTGCCGGTGTAGGCGGCGGGTGGGTGGGCGCTCAGGACGGCCCTGGCCTGCTCCGCCGGCAGGCCGCCGGCGGCGGCCAGCGCGGCGGCGTTGCCGGGATCGAGCAGGAAGTACTCCGCGAGCAGCCCGGGCACCTCGGGCGGGAAGGCGTCGAGACCCGCGACGGCGGGCACCGGGCCGCGGCCGGGTACCGCGGTGATCGTCGTGCCCGCGACCGTGACGGCGCTGATCAGCGCGGCGCCGTCGTCGGTGAGTGGCCGTACGGGTACGGGTTGATCGGGGACGGTCGCGTCGGCCGGGGGCAGTATCCCCGACAGGCTCACCACGGGGTTGTTGCTCTGCGCGTACGGGGGGCGCGGGACGGCCTTGAGCTCGGCTCCCCCGCCCAGCCCCTTCGCCGCGGCGAAGGCGCCGACCCCGGCGAGGAACGCGTCATGGGCGCTGGCGTGGGGCCGGGTGTGGTCGGGCTGGGGGACCTTCGCGGCCAGTTCTCGCACCTGGGCGGTTCGGACGCCCACGGTGTGGGCGAGGGATCCCTCCCGCTCGGCGTCGAGCTCCTGCATCATCAGGTCCTGGTCGGGGACGTCGTCGGGCGGGAACATCGACGCCCCCGCGATCCCGTTCTTCAGCCACAGGGCGTTGAGCCGCCACTGGAGGTCCCGCAGCTCGCCGAGCCGCTCGTCGAGCTGACGCTGATCGTCGTTGAGCGTGGCCAGCCAGGCCGGCGGGACGAAGGGGCGCGGCGCCGCGGCCTCGGCGGACGGGCTGCCGGTGGACGGGCCGCCATCGGACGGGGTGTCAGCGGGGGGCGGTGTGACCGTCCAACGATGGCCGCCGGTCGACGCGGCGAACGAGGCGTCGTGGACCTGCCGGCGTACCCGCTCGTCGCCGCCCTTCTCCTCGGCGACGGCGAGCAGGTCGTGCAGGAACGCACGCAGCAGCGCCACGTCGGCGGCGGCGGGCGCGGCGCCGGTCGCGTGCAGCGCCTGGCCGGCGAGGGCGGTGAAGGCGTCCTCGGTGGTGTTGCCCAGGGCGACGCTCAGCGCGCCGTTGTCCTGGATCGTGTCCAGCGGGTCCGGGACGGGCGCCGCGCTCGCGGCGGGATCCCAGCCGACGGTCAGGGCCGTACCGGCGTACAGGCTGCGGGTGATCGGGCTGACCGCGGCGTCGTGACCGGCCTCGCCGGTCAGGCGGGGATCCTGCCAGCCGAGGTGCGCGAGCTGGTCGGCGTAGGAGGTGCCGGGCGGGCGGGACGCGAGGACGTCGGCGTCCGGATCGGAGTACCAGCCGATGACCCGGTAGCCCAGGGCGGTGGCCGACGTGATGTCGGAGAGGTCGTCGAGGAAGGAGAAGACGTTGGTGTTGTGCGGGGTGTAGGTGGTGAAGTACGGGTTCCCGGTGGCCATGGCGGTGACGAAAAGGGGGTCCCGGCCGGCGCGTTCCGTCCACGGGGTGTCGGTGTGCCCGAAGGCGAGCCCGATCTGGACCTGCCCGACGTCGGGGTCCATGGTGTTGCGGTAGGGGTCCGGGCTGGCCTGCCAGGCGCGCAGGGTGGTGGCGTCGACCAGGTAGGGGCTGGAGCGCACGAGGTCGTGTCCGTCGTCCTGCGCCCGCGGGCTGTACGGGCAGTCGCTTTCGATCACCCATGCCCTGGCGAGGCGGGTGCCGGTGCCGCTGAAGCGGATCACCAGCCAGCGGTTGGGCACCAGCGGGTAGCCGATCTCACCGGTCGCCGGGTCCTGCACGCCGTGGCGCAGCCCCCTGGGCAGGGTCCAGTGCAGGTGGACGCCGGTGTGGCTGTGCACCGGGTCGTTGCTCTGGCGGTCTCCCCCGTCCGGCTCCGGGCTCAGGTAGTCGTCCAGCGCCAGGTAGGTGTGCTGCCAGCTGCGGAACGCGTCGCGGCCCTGGAGAGCCCGGTTGACCACGAGGACGTCGAGGTCGACGGGGACGACGAGCGCGGGGCGGGCGGTCAACCTCGGTCTCCGTTCGGGCCGGTGAAGCGGATGGCCTCGGGGACCTTGACCATCTGCAGGGCCAGGTCGGCGGGGCCGATGGGGCCGACGGCGGTGCCGTGCGCGGCGTCCAGAGCCGCCGTCAGCGCGGGGATGAGCGAACCGAGGTCCAGGATCGGGCCGCCGGCACCGGCCCTGACATGGTCCAGGACGGGGAAGGTGACGTCGGGGCCGATCTGCTCGCCGAGCGGGCGGCCCCCGGACGCGGGGGGCGGGGCCAGCAGGTTCCGCAGCGGGATCAGGCCGTGGTCCTCGACGCCGAACCGGAAGCCCTCCTGGGGCTCCCTGAGCTCGACGGCCGCGGGCAGGCCCTCGAACAGGCACAGCAGCACGGTGGGCGAGAGGTGGTCCATCCGCAGGACGGGCAGGAGCTCACCGGCCTCGTCCAGGGCGCGCACGGCCAGGTTCGGCCAGCCGGAGACGAGCGCCGAGCGCAGCAGCAGACCGGAGACCGGCCCGAGAACGGCGTCGCCGCCGGACGCGGCGGCACCAGGTGCGGTGCCCTCCGGCGTGGGGTCCTCTGGCGAGGAGTCCGTCGCGGTGCCGCGCTGCGTCGCGCGGTACCCGGCCGCCTTCTCCGCCGCCGCGGCCCGGATGGTCGCGGCGACGACCTGGTCCTGGAGGGTGTCCCGACTGGACTGCGCGCCGATGCTGAGGGCACCGGAGAGCAGGGCGTCCAGCCAGCTGGGGTCGAGGTGGAAGAAACGCAGCGACTCCCGCGGCAGCATCCGTTCGTCGGGCACCAGGTGGGTGAACGGCACGGGGTGGAGTAGCAGGAGCCGCCCGAGCCAGTCCGCGACCCGGGTGAGGTGTTCCCCGAGGCCGTCGTCGGCGTCCATCGCCGTGGCGAGGGCGGCCCGGGTGGCGTCGGATCGCAGCACGGCCTCGAGCCCGCCGGCCGGGTCGGCGGACGGCGCGGCGGGTGTCGGCGGGGACCACGCGGCGCGGGGCCGGCCCGGTGGCGTGCCGAGGGCGGTGAGCAGGTGGCCGTCGAGCAGCGCGCCGAACGCCGCGCGCGCCGTCCCCGGCCGCGTGCGCCCGCTGCCGTCCCGCTGCAGGTGGACGCTGGTGGCCTGGTGGTGCAGGGTGTCCACCAGGTGCCGGGTGGCCTGTTTGAACGCGAGCAGGTGCTGGGCGAAGGGGGCGTCGGCGAGGGCGAGGGCCCGGCCGGTATCGAACGCGGCGGCCAGCGACAGGTCGAAGCTGCCCCAGGCCGGGTCGTAGGCGATGAGAGCGTCGGCGGTGGTGGCCTGCGCCGCCCGGTCGGTGGCCGCGGGCAGCACGGGGGTGAGCGGCCCTCGGTACCAGCCGTAGGTGGCCTCGCCCGAGCGGGTCAGGTAGGGCAACGGCAGGTACCCGTCGTCGATCCGCCGGGCCACGTGTCGCCGCGCGGCGGTGTCGGTCTGCCCGGGCGGGCCGGGCAGGCGCAGCCACATGTCGTCGCGCCCGGCCCGGGTGCCGGAGGGGGTCCGGGTGAGTCCTTCGGCGAGGTCGGCGAAGTCCGCCTCGCGGTCGGGCTGGGCCTGGAACGACCAGCTGCACAGGGACAGCAGCGCCACCGAGGAGCGGCCCTGGAAGTCAGGGGTGTCCGCGAGGATCCGCTCGTGGCCCTCCAGGGAGACGAGATGCACGATGTTCTTCGTGCCGGTCGAGGGGTCCTTCGTACCTGTCCCGGGATCGGAGCCGGGCGGGGCGGCGGTCGGGAAGCGGTTGGCGACGATGACGGAGAACAGCCCGTCCTCCTGGAGGCCCAGGATGGGCCGGTCCCCGGTGTTGGCACCGCGGCAGTGGGCGAGGAAGCGCAGCTCCCCCAGCCGGGGCGCCACGGCGTGGAACTCGGCCGCCGCGACCTGGATGTACACGCACGGGTCGCCGGGTCCGATGTCGGACTCCACGGTCAGCGCGGGCTTGAGCACGGCGGCGTCGTGGGCCAGGAACTCCGCCACAGTGGCGGAGACGGTGCGGGTCGGGGTGGTGATGCCGCCGACGAGCTGATCGTCGGTGAGCACCAGCAGTGCCAGCCACGGGGTGTCGCGCGAGGCCCCGCCCAGCGGACGTTCCCACGGCAGCATGGGATCGCCGAGCACCACGTGCGGCAGGACCTCGGCGAACCTGCCGCTGGCGGCGTCGGGAGGCTGCCTGGCGACCACCGCGTCGGCGTCGATCCGCACCTGCGGGCCGCGGACGGTGAACCTCTGCACGGCTGTGAACGGCCCGCCGACGACCTGTGCGCCGTCGTGCGGCCCGGCGCGCAGGGTGTGGGTGGCCTCGATCCGGTAGTCGCCGGCGGGCAGTGCGGGCAGGTAGTGGTCGTGCAGCTCGAGGTCCCCCGGGGGGATCGTGTCGCGGGCGGGGTGCGGCGGGCTCGGGCTCATCCGCGGCTCCCCGCTTCCTGCGCGCTCTGGACCATCGGCGCCTCGCTGTAGAAGTGGGCCGCGCCCGCCGCCAGGCCCGCCAGGGCGCTGTCGCCGAGGTCGGTGAGCAGTTTGGCGTCGGCCAGGGCGGCGTACATCTGGTCGCGCCCGCTCCTCGCGTCGCCACGGTCGAGGCGCCCGAGCAGATCCACGCAGGACGGGTCGGGTACGCCGACGAAGTCGTGGTTGGCGGCCGGCTCCCGGGGCAGCGGCGACAGACCGGGCGGCAGCTCGTCCTCGCTGTACTCACTGAGCGGGAAGACCCCGCGCGAGGCGGCCAGCTCGGGCCGGGGCGCCTGGACGTCGAAGCCGACCGGCCGGTCCGGCAGCACCTCGGCGCTGGGTCGCGACGGCGTGTGGCTGAACGGGGTCGGCGGGGCACCCCACAGCGACGCGGGCACGCCCCGGGTGCGGGCGGTGAGCGTCCAGCCGTCCGTCGACGCGGGCCTGTCCTCGTAGAAGAGTCTCAGCCGGTGCTCACCGACCAGGCCGACGCGGTCCATGGGACGCACGTCGACCAGGGAGCCGTCCCCGGGTTCGGACGAGGCCAGGGGCGCGTCGCCCGTCCGCAGGTGGCTGGCCGGCACCGCGGACTGGGTGAACAGGCGCAGGTCCCGGGCCCGCGCCTGCCACACCTTGCCGCTGCCACCGGGGTTGGGTGCGGTGTCCGCCACGGCGCTGTCGACGCCGGAGACCGGCGCGACGGTGACGACGTCCGCCGGCTTCGGGAGCATGCTGGCGAACACGTCCCACCCCAGTGCCTCGGTCTCGGCTCCCCCGCGGGAGCCGCCGAAGCTGACGGTCACGTCGATGAGGGGGAAGTGCGCGGTGACCGAACCGCCGGTCGGCGGCCCCCACAGGTGCAGGGTCGCGCCGATCGAACCGCTGATCGTGACGTGCAGGATCCCCAGGTTGATGCTGCCGGACGCGCCGATGCTCACCGAGATGCGCGCGTCGAAGAAGAACGGCCGCCAGGACAGCAGCACGTCGGCCTGCGCCGTGAACCAGGCCCGGATGGGGCCCTCGTGGAAGAGGACCTCCAGCCGCGCGCCCGCCATCGCGCATGACGGCGTGACGGCCAGATACGCCTGGGCCTTGATCGACACGCTGCCGCTGACCGCCCAGTCGATCCCCAGCCGCGGCGCGTCGGGATAGTAGGAGGGCCGGCGGAACGCGGGGTGGTAGCCGCCGAGGGTGACGACGAACTGCCCGGCGTGCGGGTTGTTCCCGAACCAGGTCGCCGCGGCGAACCCGCCGGTGAGGTGGCAGGCGGGCGTCAGCACGTACGAGGCCGGGGAGAGCTGCGCGGCGATCTCGGCGCTGCCCTGGGTGGGCCGGATGACGGCCTCCACGCCCAGCTCCGCGTAGACGTAGGTGGTGGTGGCGGACTCGGTGGGCAGCGGCAGCTGGATCGTCGCGAGGCCCAGCACGGCCAGCGCCAGCTCCGCGCCGATCTCCGCGGCCAGCAGCACCTTGGCGTTCACCACCTCGGCCACGGTGAACTCCACCCCGAGGGCCAGCCAGTACGAGCCTTCGCGGGGGGCGATCCACCGCCGCGGCTGGCTGCCGGCCACGGCCGGCTCACGCCCTTCCAGGACGTCGAGCACGTGGGAGGGCTTGTGCCCGGAGTTCGGCCCCTGCTTGTGCAGGCTCAGCAGCGGGAAACCGGAGACCTCCCTGGGAGTCGGCAGCGTCAGCTCCCGGTTGAAGCCGAACCCGGCCATCAGCCCGGTGACGATGACCGGCGGCGGCCCGCCCAGCGGCGCCTCCAGCTGGGCGAAGACGAACAGCGAGGGCGCGCCGTCCTTCAGCTGCGCGTACGAACCGAGACCTGCCAGCGAGAAGCTCTGCAGGCCGACCGTGGCCGTGCCGTCGTACTGGAACGCCACCGTGTCGGGAAGCTGGTCGTCGGGCAGGTGCAACAGCGCGCCGGAGATCTCCACCGGAGCGGCGCTGTAGCCGATCCCGAGGCCGTCGAGGCGGAACGTCGGCGCGAACCTGTCCAGCCGGGAGCCGACCGCCAGGCCGTCGAGCGAGAGGGCCAGCGGGCCGAGGGCGACCGACGCGTCCAGCGCGAACAGCAGCACGTTGTGCTGGTACATCACCCCGACCCGGTCGACGTGGACGATGCCGAGCTGCTTCTGCACCGACACCCAGTGGACGCTGGAGGCACCCGTCCCGGAGGTGTCAGGCGTAGCGGACGGGTCGGGGGCACCGGACGGAGCGGGGGCGCTGGAACCGCCCGGGGTACTGGGGGTGTCGGGTCCGGGGAGCTCGCCGCCGCCGGCGTTCGCGGGCGGCACGCCGAGAGCGACCGACGTGGCATCCTTCCCGATCCGCAGATCGGCCAGCGCGGCGACGCCCGCCGCCAGCCCGGCCTGCGGGAGGGCCACCACCTTGGCCGGCCCGAGCAGCCGGTTGACCGAGGCGACAGTCTGGGCGTCGAAGGCTCCGGAGCTGTAGAGGACCTGCAGGTTCTCCACACTCACCGTCCCGAACGTCGACAGGAACCCGCCGACGAGCGGAAGCTGGGAAAGGTCGAAACCCGCCGAGAGGTCCACACCGACACAGAACCGGGCCGGGCCGCCCGCGGGTTTCACCCGCACGAACTTGGCGTCCTTCAGCCCGATCCGCAGGCTGTCGGGAACGTCGGCCGCCAGGCCGGCGGAGAAATGCGCGACCCAGTCCCGCAGAACGATCTCGGTGCCCTCCGCGGCACCGCGATACGTGGCGACAAGGATGTCCGCGCCGGATTTCTCCTCGTCGAAATCGACCTCGAAGGCGAAGCCGTCGACGTCGAGCATTCCGCCGTAGCGCGTATCCGAGCCGTCGCGGGTGACCGTCACGCGGAGCGTGGCCGTGACCCCGTCCGCGATGGTCATGTCACCTTCGCAGACGAAGTCGAGGGCGGTCGAACCGGTGGTGTACGAGAGCGTCAGGGTGGTGAGTTCGAGGGACCTGACCGGCCCGGGCACGTCGGTCAGCCCGAGTGCGTCGATCACCTCCGCCATGCCGAGGGTCGTGTCCGCCGTGAGGCCGCCACTGAACGCCCAGCCGCCCTGCGCGCCGCCGACCTTCCCGGCCGAGATGTCGATGCTCAGCGCGGAGCCGATCGACACCGTGCCCCCGACCCGGGCCGTGAATCCCGCACCGATCCCGTAGTAGACGTAAAGAGCGAGGGATCGGATCACGAGGGAACCGACGATCGGCCAGTCACCCGTGGCCGTCATCCGAAGGAGATACTCCTCCCCGAGGACGGCGGCGAACGACAGCTCACTGACGGCGCAGGCCTCGGGCACCTCATCGCCGGGTATGCCGAACGACTCCAGCAGGGACCGGACAGAGATCGGTCGCGCCTCCGTCAGCGTGCCGGTGAGGGCAAGATGGGGAAACCACACGGCGACATCGAGGGGCAGCGCCCGGATGGTGAGCGAGGCCACGATCGCCATGGCGTCCATCTCATAGGCGACCGGTTCGGCACCCGCCTCCTCGACGAGGCGATAGTCAAAGCCGGCGATATCCGCGGGGTTGAAGTCGAACGCGCGCAGCCCGTCCGCCGCCTCCTGCCAGGCGGTGTCACCGCCGAGGCGCCTGCCGAGCTTCTCCAGCTCGGCGGCGAAGGCGCCGGGACGCACCGGCCGCACGGCGGCGGTCAGCCGCCCGAGGTCGTCCGCGGTGACCGTCGAGGCGACCTCCACCGTGTCGAACGTGCCGCCGAGCGTGAGGGTGACCAGGCCCTGGCTCGTCACGGTCACCGACACGCCCGTCACCGCCATGGTCACGGCGGCGCCGCCGGGCCAGGCCGGCGACGCCCAGGTGAGCGAGAGCGAGAGCGTCGTCCGCCCGGCGTCCACCTCCGGTCGCCCGGTGCCCGCGCCACCCTGGCAGACCCCGTCCGGGAAGGTGGCCAGCATGGCGCGCAGCTGCGCGGGGAGCGCGGTGTCCGCGGCCCGCAGTGTCGGTGGATCACCCAGGCTCAGGAGATGCGTTTTCAGGGCATCGAGATCCACTGAACCCCTCCCTCGGATCACGGCCATTCACTTCCGGGCACGTTCGACAACCACGGCAGGACGCTTCCCGGCCGGCACGGGGCGCGTCCATCACCGCACCGGGACCAGCGGACGGCGTCACACCCGCCCACTCACCCCTACCCCTTGACCTGCGGCCCTTTCTCACCGTCGATCCAGGTCCAGTCCCTGAGGTCGAAATCTTGGAGCTTCGGGTATCTGACCACCTTGTACAGCGCCTCCGAAGCGAATTTCGACTTTCGGGCTGTCGTGCCTTTCAGGTAGGCCAGAATCTCTTCGTAGGATTCGGAAAGAATTCTGCGGCGCACCTGCCTGGCGCCCTTTGTTCGGAAAGCTGCGTCGTCAATTTTGTCCTTGGGGTCGTCGCATCGGTCCGTGGGGCCCACGAAGAGGTTTCCAGGAAGCCAGGCGTAGATGCCCACGAGATTGTCCCATCCTTCGGGACGCAACCTGCTCGAACCATGGGAAACCCTACCCATGTATATATCCGAGACCAGGTCCTTGACTGCCTGCATCTCGGCGTCGCTGCGCCTCCCGTCGGGGCTCAGGATGTTGACATAGGTTTTTTCGCTGATCATGTCCCGGAGGGGTGGGAGAAATTTACACCTCTTGATGTCACCGTTCTCGACGAGCTTGTTCCAGAAGTCCCTGAGCTTGCTGTACGGCACTATATGGTGGTACGTGAGACCGCTCGGCCTACCGGAGATCGTGACAGGTTCGAGACCGCGGAACGGATGGCTCGGCCTGTCATCCAGCTTCAGGTTGTACTCCTCCGCCACCACGACGTCCCCCCGTACAGCCACGATCCGCCAGGATGAAACGCGGGACACGCCCTCGGCGCCGGTATCTGCTTTCAGGCAACCGGCGGGACGGCGACAGTTCCCGTTACGCACAGAGGGGTTCGCCACGGGTGCGCACACCACACCCAGGAGGATCAACGGGAACCCTCTGGACAACAGATTAAGGAACCCTCACTCCGAAGGGGAGCCATTTGCGAAAAGTCACGCAAAGTTATCCCCGGGTCTTCCGGGCCGGCCGGGCCGGTCTTCGGCGGCCGCGCCGCGAAAGCTCGGGCGCGGGCATTCCCCGCCGAGCCCGTGAGCTGCGAAAGTGGCGAACTCCGACCCCGGCCGGACGGGTCGCGTCGGCCAGGATCGGTGTCAGGGGCCGGGTGCTTCGACGGGCCGCGGGTGGAACGCTGCGTAGAGGGGTGGGAGGGCCGATGGGTAGCAGGGTCGCTGGGCGGGATCAGGTGCCGGTCTTCCCGCCGTCCTTCCAGTGGATCACGACGGTCGCCGGGCGGGGCCGGCCGGGTCGAAGCCGGGCCGGTTGCCGACGGCGCGCGGGTTCTCCGGCGCCGGCTCGATTTCCCCAATCCTGACCAACGAACTTCTGTTCATCGCCATCGACAACGATTACCTCGCCGTAACGAAGAGCTACAAAGGGAATGTTGTTGTCGATTGCGGCTGCATGATGCCCACGCCGGCACTGTAACCACCGTAGACAAGCGCGTCAACCACCGTAGACAACCGCGTCACCGTTGACCAGCTCGGGAATTACACCGTCTGCGCCACTTGCCTAAAAGCACGTCGCAGCACGAAGACGTTGCCACCCCGTACCCAGACCAGGTCACAGCCGACCAGCGCCCGCCTCGATTCATCCAGTCTGCCAAAATATTGCCGAAGGTCCGCCTCTTCGGGCTGCAGGCCAATAGATTCCAAGCGTTCGCCTTCTTGCGCGAGGTCGGTAGCGCGATCCTCGGGCGCCTTCCAGTCCTGCGCGTTGAGAATAAGCGCTGTTCGCCGGCCGTCGCCGAGTAACCGCAGCAGCTCGTCGGGTTTGTTGCCGTTACGAAAGGAGGACAAGCACATTCGCATGCTGTCTAGTTCAGGGGCAGGCGGCGGTTCCGCCATCCGGGACGGCGTCCGGTCGACGAGATGACGACAAGCTCGGTGTCACGGTCCGCCACTGAGAACGTAGGGCGCGACCCGATCGCCGTCAGTCCGCAGGTATACGGCCATGGTGCAGGGAAGAGGTGGGTCGGCGCGTTCCCGGGCTTGTTCCGAGAGCGGGTTCGCGTATATCGACTGTTCGCGAACGCCGACCCTGGCGCGGCCGACGTCCCGTACAGTGCCGCTCTCAAGAACATCCGCCTCGGCCCACGTGACCGGACGGCCCGGGCCGGTGTAATCGCGGTCGCAGTATGTCACCCTGTCCGGCAGGCTGGAGGACCACGGCCAGGTGTGGAATCTCGCGTGGTACCAACCGGTGAGGAGCGCGGCGATGACCGGCAGCAGGACCAGGGACGCCGAGAGAAGGCGTAGGGCCGAACGGCGCGCTGGGCGCCCTCGCGATCGGCTGGAAACGAGCCGGGTGGCGACCTGCTCGGACACAGACGGCTCCAAGGATGTACAGATATCCCGCCAGGGATTTGAGTGTAACCTGGTCCGTCTTATCTCCCGCCGAAGTCGGGCGACCGCCGCTCCTTGAACGCCACGAGCCCCTCCCGGAAGTCGGCGGTACGGGACGCCAGTTCGAGCGCGGACGCCTCGTCCTGCATCGCCTCGGTCAGCCCCAGTTCCAGCCCGCGGTTGACCAGGCGCTTGGTCAGCCCGACGGCGACCGTGGCGGCCTGCCCGAGCGTCCCGACCAGCTCCGCGGCCGCCTTGTCCAGCTCGGCGTCGGGCACGGCCCGGTAGACAAGCCCCCACTCGGCGGCCTCCGCACCGGAAAGCCGCCGGCCGAGCAGCAGCAGCTCCTTGGCCCGGGCGATGCCGACCAGCCGGGGCAGCAGCCAGGTCGCGCCGCTGTCCGGGCTGAAGCCCCGGGTCAGGAACGGCTCCCAGAACCGGCTGGTCTCGGCGGCCACGGTGAAGTCGGCGGCGAGCGCGAGCTGGAAGCCGAGGCCGACCGCGTGGCCACGGACCGCGCAGACGACGGGCAGCTGCACCTCGGTGATGAGCCCGATGAGCCGGTGCGCCTGCAGCGCGGTGCGCCGCTGCACGCTGCCGGGGCGCGGCCGGGCGCCGCCGGCGGTGTTCGAGGCGACCCAGTCCGCGCCGGAGCAGAAGTCCGGGCCGCGGCTCTCGATCAGGATCACCCGGAGCGCGTCGTCGGTTGCCGCGTCCTCGAGCGCGCCGACGATCCGGCGCACCGACGCGGCGTCGAGGGCGTTGCGGCGCTCCGGCCGGTCGAGGCCGATGCGCAGCACGCCGCCGTCCCGATCGAGGACGACGCCCGCCTCCATGTCCACAACAACCCCGTTCCTCGCGTGCACCCGCAGCGGTCGGAGACCCCCGGCCCCCGCCGCGGGGGACTCGCCCAGGGTGACACGCATCGCTACGATGCTAACTCTCGAGGCCGTAAAATATCTAGAGATATAGCATGGCGTGGCCGGATGGCGTGACTGTCCGATCAGCGAGAGGGAGAGCCAGTGAGCGAGGGCCGTGTGCTACTGGAACGCGACGAGGGGACCGGGATCGCCCGCCTCACGCTCGACAACCCCAGCCGCCGGAACGCGTACGACCCCGCGATGCGGGAGCAGCTCGGCACCTACCTCGACGAGCTCGCGGCCGACGACGCGGTCAAGGTGGTGGTCCTGCGCGGGAACGGGGGCGTGTTCAGCACCGGTGCCGACATGGCCAACGCCTACGGCTGGTACGGCGACGCCGCGAATGACTCCCGGCAGCGACGTCCCAGCCAGCGCCGCCGGCTGTCCGTCGACCGCAAGTCGTTCAGCTTCTACCACAACTTCCTCGGCTACCCGAAAGCCACGATCGCCGAGGTACAGGGCTTCGCGCTCGGCGGCGGATTCGAACTCGCGCTCATGGCCGACATCGCGGTCGTCGCCGGCGACACCCGGATCGGGATGCCCGCGACCCGGTTCCTCGGCCCGGCCCTCGGCTCCCTGCACATGTTCTTCTACCGGCTCGGCCCGGTGCTGGCACGCCGCCTGCTGCTGACCGGCGACATGATCCCCGCCAGCGAACTGGCCCACCTCTCGGTCTTCACCGAGGTGATCGACGGCGCCGACGTGTCCGCGCGGGCGGACTGGTGGGCACGCAAGCTCTCCCGGATGCCCGCCGACGGCATCGTCATCGCCAAGGAGGCCTTCCGCCTCGTCGAGCAACTACAGGGCTACCAGGGCGAAGAGGTCGCCAGCTACCTCTTCCACGCCTTCGGCACCAACCTCCAGTTCGAGGACGACGAGTTCAACTTCGTCAAAACCCGCGCCAGGCACGGCACAAAACGAGCCTTCCAACTACGCGACGAGCACTTCGACCTCCCCGACCCGGAGGCCGACGACCAGCTGGCGCGGTAGCCGTGACCGCCTCCCCCGGCGTGGTGAGCCGCACCCGGAGACGCCGTAGGCACGTTCAAACATCTAGAGGGAAAGCACCGGCCGGGCGCTGGGTCCCGGAGATGTTCGCCGGTAGGCTGGGCGGATCGCATTCACCCAGCCGTCACGGGCATCAGACCATGGCCAGCGCTTCGTCCGGCGCTGCGCGCGAGCCGTCGCGGTGGGGGCTGGACGCGGCCGACGGAGAGAAGGTCGAGCCAGGTGACCGAGCCAAGGAGATCTCGCGGTGGGGAGCGGCCCCCGCTGCGCGAGAAGCCCCAGCAGATCGCCGACGAGCTCCGGCGGCTCATCGTGCGGGGCGACCTGGCGGAGGGTGAGTCACTCGGCCGCGAGCCCGACCTGGTCGACCGGTTCGGCGTCTCCCGCCCCTCCCTGCGGGAGGCGCTGCGCATCCTGGAGGCGGAGGGCCTGATCTCCGTCAAGCGCGGAGTACTCGGCGGCGTCATCGCCCACCAGCCCAGCGAGCGGATGACGGCGCGCACCGCCGCGCTCGTGCTCCAGGCGCGCAACGTCCCGCTCGCGGACGTCTACAACGCCCGCGGCACGATCGAGCCGGTGGCCGCGCGGCTGGTCGCCGGGGCACGCTCACGCGGGTCCTCGGCCGCGGAGCTGCGCCGACTCAGTGCCGAGCAGCTCGAGGTGATCGACGACCCCGAGGCGTTCGGGCGGGCCAACTCACGCTTCCACGCCCGCCTCGTCGAGCTGGCCGGGAACCAGACCCTGAGCATCATCGCCGAGATGCTCAACGAGATCGTCGCCCGGGCCGTCGCCGCGGTCAGCCAGCCCGGCGAGGGCAAGGACACCAGCGCCACCCGGCTGCGCGGCCTGCGCTCCCAGGCACGGCTGGCGGCGCTCATCGAGGACGGTGACGCCCCGGCGGCCGAGAAGCACTGGGCGGAGCACATGGAGATCGTCGGGCGGGTCATGCTCGCGCAGCGCGCGAAGAACGTCATCGACCTGATGCAGCACGACTACTGAGGGCCGTCCAGCCGCTCGAGCGCACAGCCGCACAGCCGCACAGCCGTACAGGCTCAGCGCAGGTAGTCGATGGCGGTGAGGTCCCGGGTCTGGGTGGCGTGCCGGTTGGCCAGCGTCGCGAACATCGCGTCGGTGCGGGCGTCGCGGCGGACCATCATCGCCGCGATCACGGACATGACCAGCCCGTTCCAGCTGAAGCGCCGGTAGTCGTCCCAGCACTCCTCGAACGGGTAGGCACCCGTCACCCCGTAGCCGCCGAGGGCGTCGTGGTAGCGGCGCACCAGGTCGGCCTCGTGCGCGCGCCGGATGTCGGGCGGCAGGCTTCCGCCGAGGAGGTAGGCGATGTCGGCGGGACCCGTGCCAAGGCGCGCGGTCTGCCAGTCGACGATCGTCACGTGCCGGTTTCGACCGGCTCCCTCGAACATCATGTTGTCGATCCGGAAGTCACCGTGGGTTATGGTCACGGCAGTGGGGCGGTGCGCCAGCCACCGATCGATGCCGGCGCCGAGGGCTTCGCCCTGGGTGATGACGTCGGGTTCGATCGTCGTCCGGTAGCGCTCCACGAAGCCGTCCCAGAGAGCCCGGTAGACGTCGGACACCGAGATCACCGGCTCGGCTTTGGCCAGCCAGCTCAGGTCGAGGAGCGCGGGGTCGCCCCAGCGGGGACCATGCAACCGGGCCGCCTCGGTCACCGCGAGCTCCGCGTCGTCGGCACCGCAGCCGATGAGCTGGTCCCCGGGCACCGCCGGCGCGAGATCGGACAGGACGACCACGACATTGGCGGTGTTGGGCTCGACGGCGGCGAAGTAGCAGTGCGGCCGGCGGACGTCGACGGTGTGGGCGGCCTGCAGGTAGAACGCGACCTCGTTCTCGTACGAGCGGGTGGCCACGCCCGCGGCCCGGCTGTTCGCCTCGGCCGAGGCGAACTTCATGACGATCGACGGAGGAGGCGCGATCGACGCGCGGTCCCCGCCGTACCGCAGCTGGTAGCGAAGGGTCGCCCCGACGCTGCCCGTCCCGATGGCCACCGCGCTGAAGTCGGCCACCCGGCCGCCGGCCGAGAGCGCTCCCGCGTGCCTCAGCAGGTCCGTCAGCCAGCCGGCCGTGACGTCACGCGGGTCGGACACCAGTGCGGGAGGCTCGGTCATTGTGCTCACCTGGGTCTCCGGGGTTCGTTGGGAGAACGGTGGACTCAGACGCCGGGAGCGCTGGGAGCGCCGTCGAGCAGGTCGCGGAATCCGCCCGGCCGGTAGGGCCCGATGACGGCCTGTTCCAACACGCCGAGGCCGACCCGGCCACCCCACGTCGCCCGCACCACCTGCTGCACGTGTACGCAGTCGATGGCCAGAACATCCAGCTCCGCCACCTTGCGCGCCTCACCGCCGACGGCCAGTTCGTCGTGCCACCGGCCATGGGCCCAGGTGGGGTGGAGGTAGCCGGCGCCCTTCATCCGGAAGGTGAGCAGCGGCTCCAGCTCCACCGCCTCGCCCTCCCCGAGAATGAGGGCGGCACCGTTGGATCGTCGCAGCCCCGGGGCCCAGCGAATCTGGTGCCTGACTCCGCGCAGGCGCCGGATGCCGGTGTCCGGTCCGAAGACCGACCCCCCCTCGGCGAGCACGGGCAACACCGCCGCGGTGTCCGTCCAGGGGTTTCCGGCCTCGTCCTCCATCACCATGTAGTGCAGACACTCGTCGGCGAAGTTCAAGGGGGCCCACAGAAAGAACACCTGCGGGGTGGCGGAACGCGGCGCACCAGGAATCCGGTCGACGAGACCGCGGACTCCCCAGGAGCGATCCTTCGTGCCGTACGTTCCGGTTCTTATCCGCACGTCCTCGCCCCCGGCCGTCAGCTGGCCGGTCCAGCTGACCATCTGGGTGGCACGGGTGGAGTCGGTCAGCAGCCGCGTCCCGTCGTGCTGGGTGGTCCGCGGCTCCTCGTAGGCGGGTGTGCGGGCGACGGCGGTGAGATCGGCGACCAGACCGTGCTCGGCCGCGTCGACGCGGATGCGGTTGACCCGCAGCGGTTCGACGATCTCCACCGAGATCGGTCCGACGCGGGTTTCGGTCCGGTCCAGAGGAATGCGTCCCGACGCGAACACGGACCGCTGGACGTCATCGTGAACGACGCTGAAGGCCGCGTCGATGATTCCCCGGTTGGGATAGAGCCCGAGCGCGAGCGCGAAGTACATCTCGCCGTCGTAACCGTTGAACCAGAACCGATCGTAGTGATCGGGGTGCCCGCCCTCGACGTGCGCGACCGGCAGCGGCGTCTGGTGGACGGGGTAGTCGTCGAACGGGGTGAGCATCGACAGGGTTCCTCTCCGTACGCCGGTTGCCCGGCCTCCCGACGGCCGGGACCGGGACCGCCGGGCTCGCGCTCGCTGCCGCAGCGCCGCCGGGATGCCGGACCCGGCCGCAGGAACCAGAATCGACGGGCGTCGCGGGGACGTCTTCAGTGGAACTACGGGTATTACTACGGGGATTACTCGGCGGCTTGACGTCCCGCGCGGTGCCTGCAAAAGATGGCCCATGCCCGCGCCGCCGCGGTTCTCGAACGAGGGATTACCCGCCGAGCTGACCAGCTTTGTCGGCAGGCAGGCCGAACGCGCGGAGCTCAGGCGGCTACTCGGCGGGTCCCGGCTCGTGACGCTGGTCGGAGCGGGGGGCGTGGGGAAGACCCGGCTGGCGTTGCGCGCGGCCGCGGACGTCCGTGACGCGTTCCCCGACGGGGTGTGGTGGGTCGAGCTGGCCCAGTTGCGTGATCCGGGCCTGCTCGCGCACCTGGTCTCGGCGACGTTCGGCTGCCCGCCTCCGACCGATCAGAGCGTGCTGGAGACGTTGCGCGGCCATCTCGCCCAGAAGCAGCTGCTGATCCTGCTCGACAACTGCGAGCATCTGGCGGACGCGTGCGCCGACCTGGTGGACAGCCTGCTGCGCGGTTGCCCGGGGCTCCGCATTCTCGCGACAAGCCGGGAGTCGCTGCGAATCGACAGCGAGAGCACCTATGTGGTCGCACCTTTCCCGGTGCCGGCGGAGACCGACCTCGACGGAGTCGACGTGTCCGGCTGTGACGCGGTCACGCTCTTCCTGGAGCGGGCCCGTGCCGTGCGCTCCGGATTCGACCTCACCCGGGACAACCGCGCCGCGGTCTGGGGCATCTGCCGCCTGGTGGACGGAATCCCCCTCGCCATCGAGCTGGCTGCCGTCAAGATCCGCGCGTTGTTGCCCGCCGACGTCCTGCGACTACTTACCGAGAACACACGGATACTGCGCCGCGACGGCCGTCGGGTTCCGGAGCGGCAGCGGACACTGCGCGCCTGTATCGACTGGAGTTTCGAGCTCTGCACCGGGCCGGAACAGCGTCTGTGGACCCAGCTCTCGGTGTTCTCCGGCGGTTTCGAGCTGGACGCGGCGGAGGGGGTCTGCGGGGCTTCCGGGCTCGCCGAACCCGTGCTGGACCTGATCCTGTCGCTGGTCGACAAATCCATCCTGACCCTCGAGGCGGGTCCGGAGAACGCACGGTTCCGGCTCCTGGAGATGCTCCGCCAGTACGGGCAGGAGAGGCTCGAGAGCAGCGGTGAGGAGGCGGCCCTGCGACGGGCTCACCGCGACTGGTTCCTTGATCTGTCGACCCGGGCGGAGGCCGGGCTGCTCGGGGCCGATCGGCGGGCGTGGCTGAGCCGCCTTCGCCGGGACCACGCCAACCTGCAGCGGGCGATGGAGTACTGCGCCGAGACGAACGACCACGGTCGCGGACTCGCGCTGGCGGGGTCGCTGCATCGCTACTGGGTGGCCGACGGCCGGTTCGACGAGGGACGGACCTGGCTGGCGCGGTTCCTCGACCACGGCGGCGGAAGCATCCATGACCGCATCCGGGCCGTTCACGCCGCGGGCTGGCTCGCGACCTTGCAGGGTGACCCGACGGCCTCGGCCCGGATCCTCCGGCAGGGCGCCGACCTGGTCTCGGAGACACACGATCTCTCGGCCTCCGCGCTGATCATCCAGCTCGGCGGGATGGACGCGCTGTACACCGGCCGGTCCGGCGCGATCGACCACCTTGAACAGGCGCTGGCGCAGTTCCGCGTCGCTGGCGACATCAACCGCCAGCTCGAGACGCTGGCGCTGCTCACGGTGGCCGCCGCGCTCAGCGCGACCCCCGAGACCGCGCGGGCCTACCACGCCGAGTGCGCCGAGATCGCCGAACTGCAGCACGATCCGTGCCTACGTTCGTACACTGCCTGGGCCTACGCCGTCGCCACCTGGCGCGCCGGCGATCCCGAAGCCGCCCTGTCGATCGCGCGGGACGCCCTCTCCGCCACGAGCAGCCGGTCCGACCAGCTGAGCCTGACGCTGTGCCTGGAGGCCATCGCCTGGATCGAGGCCAGCCGCGGCCGGCATGCGACGACCGCGGTACTGCTCGGCACGGCTGATCGGCTGTGGGCACGGATGGGCACGTCCACCACGGCGTTTCCGGGCCTGTTCCGGTTCCGCCGGGAGAGCGAGGCCGACTCCCGGCGGGTGCTCGGTCACCACGCGTTCGACGCCATCTGGACGCGCGGCACCGAACTCTCGCTCGAGGGCGCGTGCGCCTGTGGCCTGGGCGACGTCGAGATCACCCCGTCCGCAACCGCAACCGTGGACGCGGACGGCCAGCCGGCTCCGGTGATCGGCGTCGCCGCGGGCGACCGGTTGGCCGCGGCCGGGCTGACCCGCCGGGAACGCCAGGTAGCCGGTCTCGTCGCCCAGGGGCTGACCAACAAGGAGATCGCGGCAAGGCTCGTGATCTCGCTGCGCACCGTGGAGACCCACGTCCAGCAGGTACTGACCAAGCTCGGGTTCCACTCCCGGGGCAAGGTCGCCTCCTGGCTGGCCGGCCAGCATGCGGGCGGCACCTGACGCCGGTAGCGGGTTGCCTGTGCCGCGCCACCGGCCCGCCGGCGATCCATGCGGCGGCGGATCAAGGACTCCCGAACCTCCTTGAAAAATCTAGATGTATCCGTTAGGGTCCATCCCGACGGATGATCTCGCATGCCGGCGATGACCATCCGGACCCCTACGACCAGTTCTGGTTCGACGGTAAGGACGAACAGGCAGGCTTCGCGCTCAGCCGCCACCCTGACCGGAACCATGAGAAGGTCGCCTTCATCCACGCCCGCGCGGATTTTTCTCTCGACGCCGGCCGGTCCTTTTTCGGCTGTCGCCGAGAGCTTTGAAGAAACGACGGGACATCGTCCGGAGACGGATGCGGCTCGGCCGCGCCGTGAAGCCCGACAAATCTGGCCGACCACGTGCGGAGCACCCGTTCCGCACTCTTCTCATCCATTCGAAAGGGCGGTGCGAACGATGACCTCGTCAACTGGATCCCGGATGCGGCGATTACGGAAAAGGAGGGTGTCCGGCCTGCTCCTGGGGGCACTGTCCGGCCTGCTGTTGCTGTTCGCGGTCCAGACGCCCGCGGCCTCAGCACTGACATACGGCCCGGTGTCGCTGCCGAAAGACGAATCCGCGCACGTCGACGCCGGGATGGAGTGGTGGTACTTCACCGGCCGCCTCACCGGGAAGGACGTCTTCGGGAAGAGCCACGCCTACGGCTTCGAGAGCATGGTCGTCCGCAACGACGGCCTCGCCACGGCGCCGGCAGCGGTGATCTACAACGTCAATTTCGCGATCTCGGACCTCACCCGGGGCACCTACAAGGGAACCAAGGAGATTTACAGCATCCAGCCGGACGTGGTCCCGCCGGGCGGTGGCTACAACTTCACCGTCGGCACCGTCCACATGGACGGGAAGAACGGCGTCAACCACGTCTCGGGCGGATTCCCCGATCTCAGCTACAGTTTCGGCGGCCTCACACTGAGCCAGTCGACCCCGGCCGCACTGCACGGCAACTCGGGTGTCATCGGCTACGGACCGTTCGGCCAGTCGGGCTACTATTCGCAGACCAACCTCAAGGCCCAATGCCGTGAAGCTTAAGTCGATCTTGGATGGCTGATCTTCTGCTGTTCTTGGCTGGTGGGTTGGTACGGCGTGGCGGCGTGGCATCTGTGCTGGTGGGTGGTTTGGTCACGGTTCGTGGCTTCGC
>NZ_UBIZ01000112.1:0-209 GCF_900465275.1 Parafrankia sp. Ea1.12
TGGTTGTAGTGGTCGATGTAGTCGGTGAGGACGGCGGTGGTGTGTTGTTCGCCGAGGATGAGGAGGTGGTCGAGGCATTCGCGGCGGACGGTACCGACCCGGCGTTCCGCGAAAGCGTTCGCGACCGGGGTCCGTACGGGTGTCCGCACGATATCGATGTTGTCGGTGGTGAAGACGGTGTCGAAGACGGCGGTGAACGTCGTGTCGCG
>NZ_UBIZ01000518.1:0-1143 GCF_900465275.1 Parafrankia sp. Ea1.12
CCCCGAGGGCCCCGCTCCGCCCAGCCCGCGGGCGATGTGGGCCCACGCCGCGTTGCCCTACGCCACGCTCACCGCCGCGGGCCTGCTGATCCTGGGCAAGCTGGCCACCGGTGCCCGCCTCGACCGGTTCGAGACCTACGGCATGATCACACTGCTGGTGCTCGCCCTGCTCCGGCAGATGGTCACCCTCGCCGAGAACACCCGGCTACTCGCCGAGATCCGGGAACGCGAACGGCAACTGCACCACCAGGCGTTCCACGACCCGCTGACCGGCCTGGCGAACCGGGCGCTGTTCACCCGCCGGCTGCAACGAGCCCTCATCCAAGGCACCGACAGCGACGCCACCCACGCCCCCGCCGACGGCACGGTGTCTGTCCTGTTCCTGGACCTTGACGGCTTCAAACGGGTGAACGACGCCTTCGGCCACGTCGTCGGTGACGAACTTCTCCAGATCAGTGCTGACCGGCTACGGGCGGAAACCCGCGCGGTCGACACCGTCGCCCGCCTCGGCGGCGACGAGTTCGGCGTCATCCTCGACGGCGGCGGCCCCGACGACCCCCGCCGCATCGGCGAACGGCTCGCCACCGCCGTCCAGGCCCCCTGCCTGCTGGCGGGGCGGCCCTACACTCCCCACGCCAGCCTCGGCCTGGTCACCCTCGACAACGCCGCCCACCGACCCGCCACCCCCGACATCCTGATCCACCAGGCCGACCTGGCCATGTACACCGCCAAACGCGCACAAACCGGCAGACTCGTCATCTACGAACCCGAGATACCCACCCCCACCCACCACCCCGACCGCCCTGGACAGCCATAGACAGCGCCCCGAGTGGGCGCAGAGCGCTGTTCGGATAACCGGCCGGGGTGGACCAACCCGGGTGGGGGTTTGACCGGCCCACCCCGGGCAGCAAGTGGGTTGGAGCGCTGGCTGGCCTACTGCATGGGGATGTCGGCGTGGCTTGCAGCGCCCTAACTGGCCACCGGCCCCGGCACGTCCTACCCCCCGGGACCGGCGGTCTGACCTAAATCCGCCAGTAGCTGGTGATGTTGAGGGTTTGTAGATGGCTGGAACGTGAGCGGGTGCCTGCCGTGCAGGGAGAATCGGGGTTACCACACCAACCGATGGCTTCCTGACGAGGGGCA